>DKLW01000012.1:0-301 GCA_002455835.1 Fidelibacterota bacterium UBA6630
GAATGGTCCTGATCATAATTGTGGATCTGTCGCTTGCCTTGAAGGAATAAAAACACCTTGCTCAGTTGCTCGATTAGTGATGGAACGTACAGATCACATTCATCTTGTCGGTAAAGGCGCACAGGATTTTGCCAGAATGCATGGCTTTAAAGTTGAAAATTTGTTAACCGAAAGCACCCGGAAGATTTGGGTGGAGTGGAAAGAAAATCTCTCCAATAAAGATGATTACTTTCCACCTGCTGATGGCAATTATAATCGCGATAGAAGCACAGGGACGATTAATGTCTTAGGCGTAAATAAA
>DKLW01000012.1:623-6241 GCA_002455835.1 Fidelibacterota bacterium UBA6630
AAACGGTGATGTTGCAGGCATTACAACAACAAGTGGTCTTGCTTGGAAGATTCCAGGTCGCGTTGGCGACTCTCCTATAATTGGTGCCGGACTTTATGTCGACAATGAAGTTGGTGCTGTTGGCGCTACAGGTAGAGGTGAAGAAATGATTAGATCATGTGGGTCGTTTCTTGGCGTAGAATATATGCGTAACGGCATGAGCCCTCAAGAAGCATGTGAAGCTGTTTGTAAACGGATTATTGATATTAATGGAGGACCATCAAAGGTTGATTTCAATGATAAAATCGTTGCCCTATCAAAAGATGGTGAGGTTGGTTGCGCTGCAATCGAAGGAAGAAAAGGCGACGAACCCACAGTTGCTACTTGGTCAAAAAACGGATTTAAGGTTTCACGAGGCACCTATATGATTGAAATCTAAAAAATAATTTGAATGCTTAAAACTTACATAATTACCCTCTTACTTTTAGTGGGATGCGCGAGTAAATCCCCCTACCCTTTTGATCTGGAGGATGTTAAATCTGCACAAAGGTTATATGGAATAGATTTCTCCGACTCTAAGATTGATACCATGATCGACTATTTGGCCCAAAATAAAGTAGCATATGACACCACACATTCATTTAATATACAATTTAATGAATGGCCTGCGGTTGTCTTTGACCCACTACCAGATGGATTCGTATTATCCGAAGATAATGAATCAATTCTTATAACTGATACGACAGATATATCAACTGTTCTTGAACGAAAACAGATTCCTTTTCTTTCCGTTTTAGAACTTGGTTATTTTATTAGAACGAGACAAATCTCGTCTTTTGAATTGACTAAATTATTTCTTGATCGCCTTTCCCATTATGATCATCAATTGAAAGCAGTAATTACACTCACAAAAGATGATGCTCTGTATAAAGCAAAACAGCTGGATAGAGAATTAATCTCAGGTAAGTATAGAGGGCCTCTCCATGGAATACCTTACGGATTAAAAGATATTATTGCGGTAAAGGGTCATAAAACTACTTGGGGATCTGAACCTTTCAAAAACCAAGTTATCAATGAGACTGCCGAACTGGTGGAAAAGCTTGATGAGGCCGGTGCTATATTAGTCGCTAAGCTAACTTCTGGTGCATTAGCGAGAGGGGATGTGTGGTATGGAGGTAAAACTCGAAATCCATGGGACCTTGAACAGGGTAGTTCAGGTTCCTCAGCTGGTTCTGCCTCTGCCACAGCAGCAGGCCTTATACCTTTTGCTATTGGATCTGAAACATGGGGATCTATTTTATCCCCATCCTCTCGTTGCGGTGTTACAGGACTGCGTCCAACATATGGCCGGGTGAGTCGGCATGGCGTTATGGCTTTATCTTGGTCCATGGATAAAGTTGGCCCCATATGTCGAAATGCTCAAGACTGCGCCATAATAATGTCCATTATCAATGGATCAGATGGAAGAGATCGATCGGTCTATAATATGCCCTTTGGAGTGGATTTAACTGCAGATATCACAACAATTAAAGTAGGTGTCATTCAATCTATTGTAGAAAAAGATACCAGTGATTCTGGTTCAAATGGAAAAGCAGCGCTGGATAAATTGAATGAAATGGGCATAAAAATTAATTCCATTACACTTCCAAAAGCATATCCATTTCGCCTTTTTGATACGATTCTTAGAGCAGAGTCCGGTGCATATTTTGATCAACTAATTCGGAGTGGTCAGGTAGATCTTATGGTTCAACAAACAAAGAATTCACGAGCCAATTCTCTTCGCCAAAGTCGGTTTATCCCCGCTGTAGAATATTTACAAGCTAATCGCTTAAGGAAAAGGCTAATTAATGAAATGGCAGAGCTATTCCAAACTATAGATGTGATTATTGCTCCGGGTAAAGGAAGCGAACAAAGTCTGATCACCAATTTAACCGGTCATCCTGCTATTTCTATTCCATCAGGTTTTGATTTAAAGGGTCGTCCTACTAGTATTACAATGATTGGTGATCTCTTTGAAGAAGCATTAATTATAAAACTTGCCCATGCTTTTCAACAACACACTAACCACCATAGTCAGATACCACCACTATTTAGTAATTGAATGAAAAAATATTCGATATATATAATAAATGTAATTTTATTTGCACACTTATTGAGTCAAGAAAAAATAGTTTTTACTAGTGCCAATCCATTTGGTTTTAGAGATATCATTACCAACTTAGATAACCTTAAGGCTCAAGAAGTATATGGTATATTAAAAACCCCTGAAAAAAATGGTCCTTTACCTCTTTTGATCGGTGTCGCTGGAAGCCTCGATTGGGCTGAACACCATTTAGAATACATGAATATGTACCGCGCTATGGGAATTGCAACATTTGAGCTACAGAGTTTTGCCAGCCGTCAGGTAAAATCCACTGTGGGGTCACAAATAGAGGTTACCACCGCAATGATTGTCCTTGATGCGTACCGCGCATTAGAAATTCTAGCTGAACTTCCACAAATTGATAAAACAAAGGTTGCCATCACAGGATGGAGTTTAGGTGGCGGTGTCGCACTGTTTTCTGGCTGGAAACCTGCGGTAGAAAAAATAACTCAAGATGTCCAATTTGCTGCTCACCTTTCGATTTATCCACCCTGTATTGTTGAACCTAAAATACTTCGATTTACAGACGCACCCATGCATATTTTGATAGGTGAATTAGATAATTGGGTCCCAGCGGCTGCCTGCCAAGAACTTGTTCCAAAAATGCAAATGGCAGGAGCCAATATTGATCTGACTATTTTCCCCGATGCACATCATTCTTTTGACCGAATGACACCCATTACTATAAAAGAAAATGGCTATAAATTAGAAGATTGCAGGTTTAAAATGTCAGAAGACGGTGCTGTATTGATGAATTTTTTAAATATTCCCATGACAACACCATTTAGACAAAAACTGGCTTTAGCTATGTGTGCGGAACGTGGCCCGACAATGGGAGGCAATCTTCAAGCTCGTCAGGCATCATTTGACTTGGCACGTAAATTCATGGGGAAACATCTTTTAGGAAACTAAACCTTTATGGGACTGTGATCCCTCCCTTATATCCTGTCACAACACGCATGATGTGGGATGCTTCAATCATATTTTTTGCTTTGTATTCGATAGTATGAGAATCAGTTCGTTCAAACATATCCAAATAAGCCAAAATCTGAGATGGCTGATAATGCTTAAAACTCACTGATACGGTTAGAGGTCCACGAATCTTATAGGGTTTATATTTTTTAATGTTCTTTACTGCAAAAGCAGTCTTCTCCGCTATCAGATCATAGGCTGCTTCCGGATGTAGCGTCTTTGCTGAATGAAAGCTAATGCTTTCTTTTACAATTGCTCCTTCTGCATTTCCAATCAAACTTTTGACTTCATTTACAGCAGCATCATCTCCGGATACCATAATTACAGGAACGTTGAATTCGCCAGCAATAGCTGCATTCCAAGATCCTTCTGTCATGGGTTTACCATTTACCTTTACAGAGGTCAAACGTGCGCTGGAGAATGTATGGGCTCGGACCCCTTCCTTATTGTCAGTACTTGAATGGTAGCCTGTAAATATGACACCATCAAAACTGTCATCAATACCCTCCATCATGCCTAGAGGTCGCGGCCATGAACGGATCACTTTTACGTCTTTAGGCAATTTTTCAATGAGCAAGTTTTGTCCATTCCCATGTGAATCGGCTACTAGAATTTCTGTGACACCAGCAGATCGAGCTGCTGTGATTGCCGCATTCACCTCTCCCGTCATGAATTCCCGAAATCGATTGTATTCAAATCCACCCGGGTTCAACTGTTCGCCCGTTACAGCGCCCACCACACCTTCTAGATCTGCTGAAATAAATATCTTCTTAACCTGAGCCGATAACCCACTAGTAATGCCTACAATTAATAACCATTTGATTAGATGGTTCATATAAATATCTCCCATGTTTGCATAATTATACTTAATCTAATGTTTTAGCTTAAAGCTAGAAATCAATAATGTTATCGAAGTATAAAAAATAACAATGATAACAAGCCAAGTTAAATAATATATAGGCAAAGACTTTACAATAAATGCAGCAATTAAAACTCCCACAACTCCAGCTAAAGTAATTGCTAATGCAGCTTTTCGATTATAAGTTTTTTCCTTTACATAGCGTATTGAAGCTGATGGCAATGCAAAAGCTGAAGAAGCCATCATTATTGGGAATGCAACTTGTGGAGACAGTCCTAAAAGATATACGAGTGCCATACTGGGCGCATACATTCCCAAGCCAGAAGCTTGTAGTCCACCTAGAGCAAGATTTACAATTACAGCAAAAACTAATTTAAATCCTTCTAATCCTATTGCAGAGCCTACGCCTAGAGATTTAATCCAACCCATCTGGCCCGATGTCATCAAAAAAGCAGTCGCTAATAATGCAAACCCTAAAATTCGTTTAATTATACTCTCAGGTAATTTGCTAATTATCCCAGCTCCAAACAAACTACCAATCATTGCAGCCAAAACCATAAAAATTAATGTGAACTTTTCTACTTCAATTATGGTTATAAATGCTAATGCTTCAATCATCACTGGGATTGTAACCGAAACGTTTAATGTCCCAGGTAGATGTTTATCCTGAATTTGCTTTAGCCCTCTTAATGAGGCTGTTAAGGGAGCAAAACTTCCAATACCTAAGGTATCAAAAAAATTTGTAATAAAACCAATTATCCCTGTAGTTACATAGCTGGTTTGTTTTTCGAGTCTATCCTTATTTTTGATTAAATCTTTAACAAAATAGCCAGAAAAAACGAGTGTAAATACACTCAAAGAGGAAACTAGTAGTAGAATCATCTATTATTTTTTCCACTTAATCTGTTTTAATCCCCCTCTTTCTCTTTTTTGTTTTTCAACCATCATCTCAACATCTTTTAAAAGCTGCTTTGCATCATATATGATACCATCTTTAATTGTATAAAGGATTCCTCCAACTAGTTCAGCTTCAGCAGTCTCATTATTTAAGCGGACTGCGCCAGTACCATATAATACTTTTAGATTTTCAATAGGATTTTCACCAATTATTACTAGATCTGCAAGTAATCCAGCACGAACAACACCAAATTTGATATCCTCACCTTTAGGCTCAAAAATAGCTTCCGCACCATGTTTGGTTGCACCTCTAAAAACCTCAAGTGGATGAAACCCTGCTTCTTGCAATAATTCCATTTCTTCAACGCTAGAAAATCCAAATAAGTTATAGGTATAACCGGCATCAGAACTGACAGTTACACGTCCGCCCGCATTCTTGTAATCATTTAAGAAAGACATCCAAACACGATAAAAGTTTTTCCAAGCGACTTCATCTGCGGTATTCCAGTCAAAATAGTAAGCGCCGTGATTATATCTACTGGGTATATAATAATCCCATAGTGAAGGTAGTGTATACTTTTCATGCCATACTGCAGTTTGAGCACGCATTACGTCTCGTGTAGCGATATATGCTGTCATAGTTGGATCAATAATGAAATCATATTCAAGTAATTCCTTAATGAGTGCTTTCCATTCTGGAGAGCCTCTTTCATGAATCAAATTCCATTGCCTACCTACCTGACCAAAGCGGTGTTGCTCATTATTATA
>DKLW01000025.1:0-9088 GCA_002455835.1 Fidelibacterota bacterium UBA6630
TTATGGTGAAGGATCATCAAGAGAGCATGCGGCCATGGAGCCTCGATTTCTCGGTGTCCGGGCTGTATTGGTCCGTTCTTTTGCCCGAATCCATGAAACGAATTTGAAAAAACAGGGTATGTTGGCCTTAACATTCGCGGATAAAAGTGATTATGATAAAATCCAAGAAAATGACACATTTGATTTTATGGATTTAGATCAATTCTCCAAAGGGAATCCTTTGACTCTGGTGGCTAACCACGAAGATGGTTCATCTGATAAAACCGTCTGTAACCATACCTATAATGAAGCACAGATTGAATGGTTTAAAGCCGGTTCGGCCTTAAACCTCATACGTTCACAGCAAGGGTAATTTTTAATGAAAATCCTCGTGTCCGACCCCATCACCCAAAGTGGATTGGCTGTTCTAGCCGATGCAAATTTTGATGTTATTCAATTGCCCAACGCTACACCGGAAGAAAAAGTAAAAGCGTGCAAGGACGTCCACGGCTGGGTGATTCGTAGTGGCACTAAAGTGACCGCAGAAATGATTGATGGTGCCCAAAATCTTCGCGTTATAGGACGAGCAGGTGTGGGTGTGGATAATATTGATATACCTGCCGCCACCCGCAAAGGTGTGGTTGTGATGAATACACCGGATGTGAATACCATTTCTGCCGCCGAACACACCGTGGCCATTATGCTCACTTTATCTCGAAATATCGCTGTTGGGGATTCAGGAATGAAACAAGGTGAATGGAATCGCCATGCATTAGTGGGGTCAGAGCTTCGAAGCAAAACTTTAGGCATTGTAGGTATGGGGAAAATCGGCCGCGAAGTCATGACACGATGCAGAGGCTTTGGGATGAATATTCTTGGTTTCGACCCCTATATGAACCAGGATATGTTCAATCCGGAAGAAGTTAAAATTGTGGATTTGGATGAACTGACAGCCGATTCAGATTATATCACGGTCCACGTGCCATTGACAGGCACCACCCGTGACCTTTTCGATTATGAGCGTTTGTCTGATATGAAACGGTCTGCCCGGATAGTCAATGTGGCTAGAGGCGGTATCATTAATGAAGCGGATTTGGCCAAGGCGTTAATCCATGGAAAAATCGCCGGTGCGGCCATAGATGTATTTACTGCAGAACCTGTGGATGAATCCAATCCACTATTGAATGCACCAAATATTGTTTTAACACCTCACCTTGGGGCTTCAACCGAAGAAGCTAAAGAAGGGGTGAGTATGGCAGTTTGTGAACAGGTGCGGGATTATCTCCTCCATGAAAAATTGAACAATGCACTTAATATGCCCATCTCCGATATGACCAAGTTGAAAGAAATTCAAATCAATTTGGATATGGCGGAACTTATGGGCAACCTTCAGGGACAGCTAAATCCGGGTGTGATTAAACGGGTTCAATTAGAATGCTCTGGTACCATGGATGAAGCCAAACCGGCAGCATTGGCATTTTTAAAAGGATTACTAAAAAATCGAGTCCCAGATCGGGTAAATTATATTAATGCAGAATCGCTGGCTGTAGAATTGGGGATTAGTATCGAGCATAGTTATACCAATGATAGTGGCTCTTATACCAATTTGATACGGACACGTGTTAAGGGAGAATCTGAACCGACGCGTATTGCCGGCAGTGTATTTGAAGGCGACCGAATTCGATTGGTTAATATCTTGGGATATGAAATGGATGTAATACCTTATGGTACCATGTTATTTACTAAAAATAAAGATGTCCCTGGTGTAATTGGCCAAGTGGGGACCATGCTGGGTCAAGCCAAAGTTAATATTGGCGGATACCTTTTAAGTCGAGAAATGAATGACGGTGAAGCGTTTGCGGTGGTGCGTGTAGATAATGCTGTCCCAGAAGCAGTTCTTACGCAATTAATGGGATTGCCTGAAATTATTTCTATCCAACAACTCCATTGTTAAAACAGTCAGTGGGAGATTCTGCCAGAACCATTAAAATTGCCGGTGGCGGAATTGCGGGCATGACAGCCGGAATCCAATTAAAAAAAGCCGGGCTTAATCCTATCGTTTATGAAAAGGAGTTGGAAATTGGTGGTAATCGCCATGGCGATTATGAAGGACTCGAAAATTGGATATTTGATGAATCCATGACTGATTTCTTTGTGCAATCCGGTTTTGATTATAGTCAGATTACATCCATCCCAGTCAACCGTTTTAGAGTCCACATCGCCACGATACCTTCATTTTTGATTCATCATCACCAACCATTTTTTCATATGGTAAAGCGAGGGAGTGGCGCCTCCAATTTGGATACAGAATTATATCATCAGTGTCAATCTGCCGGTGTTCAAATACAATTGGGTGAAAAAGCACCTGAAGATTGTGATATCCGTGCTACAGGTACAGCCAATGCTGCGGCCTACATTCGTGGGATTAATTTTTCAACATCGCTCCAGGATCAAGTTCATTTATTATTGGGCCATGAATTTGCACCCAAAGGATATGCCTATCTTATCATTATTAATGGTAAGGGTACGTTGGCCACTGCATATAAAAAACCAAAGAAAAGTGGTATAGATGCTCTCAAAAATAGCGTCGATTATTTTGAAAATTATGGCATAACCATTCCCGAAGGAAAGCCATTCGGTAGCCGAGGTAGTTTTTCACTTCCTTTCGGTGGAATGACGTATCCATATAAAGTTGGTGAGGCGGGTGGTTTTCAGGATTATTTATTTGGGTTTGGTATAAGAATGTCCATGGCATCAGGTCGGGGGGCGGCCTTATCCATCCTCGGTAAGCATAAAGAAGCCAAGCAAGTTTTTAAAGGATTAAATCGAAAGCGTCGTCTTTCCTTTGTAAACCGGATACTTTATGAACGGTTGAACGATCATCAAATGGCTGAGTTTGCAAAAAAGCTTTCTGAAGTTTCAAACCCGCTGGCTATTTTATCCGGTGTTTATGAATGGAACTTTAAAAATATCCGGCGTTGGATAAGTATGAAAGATCGATATGAAGTACGTCCTACTTAGAAGCATCCAGGTTGTGGCTATGGTCATCTTATTATCGGGTCTCATTTGGGGCATCCGTGATAATAATGTGATGCTTGAGCTCAATGCTCTGATTATAGGATCGGGCATATTTTATATCGCAAATATGTTGTTGAAGAAAAATTAATCCATCAAATTCCAATATAATTATTACGCGAAAGCGAGGAGACTATGTCAAAATTATGGGATGACCTAAAACACAATATGAAAGACTGGAGCAACGCCGCCATTGAAAAAGCGGAAGAAGTAAGCAAAGTTGCAGTCGCTAAAACAGAAGAATTGACGAAGATCAGCAAGATCAAATTGGAAATCCACCAATTACAGCGAGATCGCCACAAAGAACTGGAAGCACTAGGTCGTCTTGCTTATAAACAGGCAAAAGATACGAATATGGTTAATTTTACGGGCAATGCAGAATTTTTTAGTCACATAGAAAAAATTGATACGATTACAGAAAATATACAGGCCAAAACTTCTGAAATAGAACGCATTAAAACAGAGTATAATATTCAAGAAGAAGAAGTAAGTGAAACCGCTGAAGTCGAACCCGAAACTGTAGAAAAGACCACGCCTGAATAAACTATTCCGAATATATTTCGCCTAAACCCAATAAACCCTACACTGCTTTAACCCAATATCTCCATGAGATCAAAAACCTGGAGCCCCTTTCCAATGCGGATGAAGTCCGCCTTGCCCAGCTGGCTAAATCAGGTGATTTGGATGCCATTAATGAATTGGTGACTCACAACCTGCGATTTGTTGTAGCTGTGGCGAAAAAATTTCAAAAATATGGTATCCCCTTAGAAGATTTGATCAATGAAGGCAATTTGGGTTTGATCAAAGGGGTACAACGATTTGATGAAACGCGAGGATTTCGATTTATTTCATATGCAGTGTGGTGGATTTCTCAAAGCATACGTCAGGCTATCAATAAAACAGGGCGGACCATTCGACTTCCATCCAATGTCACCGATCAAATGGGTAAACTGTACCGGCAATCCTTAGAATGGGAGCAGGCTAATGAAAGAGAGCCTTCTTCAGAAGAAATGGCTGAAATTTCTAATACCACCATTTCATGGATTGAAGGTTTAATCCAATCCTACAGCAGTACTTATTCTTTGGATGAGCCCATGGAAGATTCTAAATCTACCCGGCTTGATTTTCTAGAGTCTGATGACGATCGTCCAGAAGCAAAAATTTATTCTGAATCTTTAAAGCAGGAAATTCGTGGTGTATTGGAACAATTAGAAGATCGTGAAAAAAATGTATTATTACTTCATTATGGATTGTCAGGTGAAGAGCCAAAAAATTTGGAAGAAATTGGAAGACAAATGAGATTATCTGGTGAAAGAATTCGGCAAATAAAAAATCAGGCCCTTCAACGTTTGCGTCATAATACACGCTCTCATTTGTTAAAAATTTACCTTAAATGATCTATTTGGGGTATTAGGAACCCAATCAGTAAATTCTGAGATATCTTTGGGGACTAAATATGTTCCGACGTAAAAAAAATACAAACCAATATCATAACTATATCATTGTATCTGAACGAGATACCGGTGCGAAGCACCTGCACTTCTCACGTCGACGATTGTTGGCGGTGATAGGTGTGGCTGTTGTCGTTATATCCGGTGTCTTATTTTTTAGCGCCGATGCCATTACCGGTCTGCTATATAAAGCGAAGATGAAAGATCTTCAAACCAATTATGAGCATCTAACGGAAACATTGGTATCCTTACAGACCCAGTTAGAGGATGTATCTACTCAGATGGGTCATATTGAAGAAAAGGATCAAGCTATTCGAACCTATGCTGGATTGCCTCAAATAGATCAAGATGTGCGGCAATTGGGCGTTGGTGGGACCTACGATAATGTCAAAAAATATGCAGGTGTCCCTGAAAATGTTCTAAATAAAATTTCTGAAATCGAAATGAATGTGGATGCCCTTTCCCGTAAAGTCAAATTGGAATTAAGCAGTTATAACTCATTGGCAGATCAAGTGCGAAACCATTCAGATAAATTAAAAGTAATTCCATCGATTCGACCGGTTAGAGAGGGGTATTTAGGTTCAGGGTTTGGCTATCGCGCTGACCCGTTTACCAGTAAAGTCCGTTTCCATTATGGTCAGGATTTTGCAGTAAATACCGGTACAAAGATATACGCACCTGCTGATGGTAAAGTCAAATTTGCCCAAAATCAGGGTGGATATGGAAAAGTGGTAAAAATTGATCACGGTAATGGTTTTAGAACCATTTATGCTCACTTATCTAAAATTAAGGTTAAATATGGTGCAAAAGTAAAGCGAGGCGATCTCATTGCCATCTCAGGGAACACTGGCCGATCTGCTGGTCCCCACCTCCATTATGAAGTCCATCTATACGGTGCGCCTCAAAATCCATTGGAATATTTTTTCTCAGGCTATTTGAAGTAAGCCTTTTTTCCTCTACTTCTCTCTCAGTAATTTTCAAGTTCAACCGATGCATAAATCTTATTTCATAGAGACATATGGCTGCCAGATGAATGTGGCCGATTCGGAATTGGTTTCCGGGTTATTAACGCAGGAGGGATATTGTCAAACGGATGATATCCATAATGCGGATGCCATATTTGTAAATACCTGCGCCATTCGAGAGCATGCCGAAGATAAAGTTCATTCTCGTCTTGGTTTTTATCACCAGATTAAACGGAAAAAGCCCGGTACCATTATTGGTGTTCTTGGCTGTATGGCCCAAAATTTGAAGGAAGATATCCTGGAATCAAAACCTTATGTAGATATCGTTTTGGGGCCGGATTCCTATCGTAGATTACCTAACATGATCAGAGAACGGAGTGGAGACTCTGCTCATTTAGTGGATACAAAACTATCAAGATTTGAAGTTTATGACGATATGTTCCCCAGCCGAAATGAAGGCATCAATGCATGGATTTCCATTATGCGTGGCTGCGATAAATTTTGTACTTTTTGCATCGTGCCCTTCACTCGAGGTCGTGAACGCTCTAGGAGTATAGAAGGTATAGTTGCTGAAGCAACTCATGCCGTAAATGATGGGTTTTTAGAAATTACACTTCTCGGTCAAAATGTAAATTCATACCATCATGACGGACAAGAATTCCACGAATTACTGGATGCAATGGCACAAATTCCCGGCATAAGACGTGTACGTTATACTTCACCCCATCCTCAGGATATGACCCAAGAAGTATTAGATGTGATGGCAAAACATGATACCATTTGTAACTATGTTCATTTACCGCTTCAAGCTGGTAATGATCGCGTATTGAAACGGATGAACCGTACCTATACTCAAGCTGAATTCAAGGCATTGGCAAATCAAATTCGTGAAACACTTCCCGGCGTTGGTATTTCTACAGATATAATTGTTGGATTCCCGGGCGAAAATGAAGCAGAATTTTTGGAAACATTGGATGTGATGAAAGCAGTCCAATTTGATTCCGCCTATACCTTTAAGTATTCTTCCCGGCCCGGTACGAAAGCGGCTGAATATGAGGATCATGTTACTGAAGCAGAGAAACAAGATCGCTTAGAACGGA
The DNA here is from genome assembly GCA_002455835.1 of Fidelibacterota bacterium UBA6630. Lineage (GTDB taxonomy): Bacteria > Fidelibacterota > Marinisomatia > Marinisomatales > TCS55 > TCS55. Next base: position 6,571 of record DKLW01000025.1, read on the forward strand.
TTATTGAATTGCAAAAGCAGCATACCTTGATACAGAACCAAAAGAGAGTGGGGCAAGTCGAAATGGTGCTTGTGGAGAAAGAGAGTAAACGATCAGTAGCCCAGTGGGCCGGAAGAACCGATTCAAATAAATGGGTTATTTTTGATAAAGAATGTGCGCAAATCCGTGATTTGATTCCCGTAAAAATTAACGATGCAAAAGGGATTACATTGCGTGGTGAAATAGTTCAAGTTCAAGAAATGGAGGCAGCTTGATGAAATTGGTAAAAATTTTTGGCGGATTGGTTATAATGATTTTGGTGCTATTCTTTTTGATGCAAAATACGAATATGGTTTCGGTTGACCTTGTATTTGCACAATATGAAAACGTTCAGGTTGCAGTAGTCATGTTAGGTGCATTGGCGCTTGGTATGATGATAGGATATGGTGTTGCTGTGACCAATATTCTATCAGGAAAATCAGAGTTGCGATCTTTACGTACCAAAAATAAACGGTTGTCTGATGAATTAAATGATTTACGAAATGTTGCCATAGATGAAGGCATCTATGATTCAGAAGATGGAGTTGATTGACCTTGGATTGGATTTTATGGATTGCGTTGGTTCTCTTGGGTGCTGGCGGATTTATATTTTATTATTACCGTCCTAAAAAACAGGCACGGACAGAATCCATATATACCCATGCCCTCAATGCAATGGTGCGGGGTGATTCGCGAACGGCTCTAAATAATCTCAGGGATGTGGTCAAACAGGATACGAACCACATCGATGCCTATTTGCAAATGGGGGATATTTTGCGAGAGGAGGGGAATGCGCAGGCAGCCATAAAAATTCATCAATCCCTCACTGTTAGACCAAATCTTTCTACAGATATAAAACGTAATATTCATAAATCTCTGGCATTGAACTTTGAACAGTTAGGACAATTTGCGAAAGCAAAACGAGAAGCAGAGATCGTCATAAAACTGGATAAAAAGAATCTCTGGGCCAATGAATTTTTACTCACCATTTATGAACAACAGCGGGATTGGGAAAAAGCCACGCAAACATCCAAAACCATTCAAAAAATCAAGCAGTCTAAAGACCCCAATCAAATTGCACGATTTTTGGTCTATCAAGGGATGGATAAACTAGACAAAGGCCAGCACAATGAAGCCATTTCTATTTTCCAAAAAGCATTAAGAACTGCCCCGGATTTTAGATTACCCTATTTGCGGTTAGGTGACTTGTATGCAGAAACTAGGGATTTAGTAAAGGCTATCGAAAATTGGGAAAAATTTGCATTATTGAATCCAGAAGAAGGCCGCCGCGTGTATACAAAAATAGAATCGGCATTATTTGATTTAGGTCGGTTTAGTGAAGTTGAAAAATTTTACGAACGAATTTTAGAAAAAGATGAATCTAACTTGAGTGCCTTGGCCAAGTTAGCCAATGTATTGGAAGAAAAAGGTGAACATAACAATGCCATTTCTCTTGTTGAGGATGCTCTGGCTAAAAATGAATCATCCGTTCATGCCCATTTAATGAAATTAAAATTATCGCTTCATGTGTCTAAACCCCATGAATTATCCAATCAAATTGATGACATTATTCAACTTTTAAATAAACCAATAGAAGAATGATGGTGCGTTGGATTACAATTTTTACTTTATTTCTGAGCCAAATCCTAATCGCTCAAAATATTGGTCTTTATTTAACCCTAATTGAAAAAGGCCGGATCAAGGAAGTAAAGGATAATTTACCCGAGCTCCTGGATCGATATCCTGACGAATCGGGTGTTTACTACTTACAAGCCTTGGTCAATGATGATGGCGATAGTTCATTAGAACAATTTCGAGGGATTATTAAAAAATTTCCCCAATCGGAATTTGCTGTAGAATCTGAAATAAAAATTGGTGAATATTTATTCGCTCGTGGATTGTATTCTCAATCCAGTATTCAATTCAAAAGTACCATATACAAATATCCTAATAGTCAGCATCATCAAAGGGCAATGGATTTAATGGTGAACAGTTATATGGCCACGGGAGAAAGTGATTCTGCCCGCGTAGCCCTGAAAACCATGAAGCAATTGTATCCTAGTTTAAAATTTGATCATTATGGTTTCGAGGGGATGGATAATTCAAGTCGAGAAGCAAGGCTGGTTCGATTAGATCCAAATGTAACCAGTGAAAAAATTAGAGCGCGAAAATCATCAAAAACAATTACCATCCCAAGGCCCATTCCAAAACCATGGGTGATTCAAGTGGGTGCATTTGGAAAATATGAAAATGCCGATCGATTAAAGAAACAACTCCAAGGCCATGGGTATGGTACAGAAATACATACGGTTAATTCCAATGGAAAACGGTTACATGCGGTTCGAATTGTTCGCTACGAAACAAAAGCAGCAGCAGATAAAATTGGCAAGAAACTCAAAAAGAAATTTGGGTTAGATTTCCGGGTCATAAACAACCCCGAATAACTGGGTTTAGCCGCCAAGAACACAAAAAACTGCAAATAGTTTTAGTGGACTTAGCG
>DKLW01000063.1:0-9844 GCA_002455835.1 Fidelibacterota bacterium UBA6630
TTAAATATTGATCATAAAGTGGAATTCTATGTTTTGTTACTCGGTCTCTCAGTCCACCGGTACGGCTCCACACCATTTTACCATCTTTCAAGTCTTCGCTGATTTCAATATCTATTTCGGTTCCACGGAAAATTGATTTATTGGTGGGATAATAAATCGTAATGACTGGACGTGTAATATCATACTTCACATTTTCAACCACATTGGATTTGGATGAATTCGTGGCCAAATCTTCCCCAACGAATTGGATGTTATAGATCGTGCCATCATTAAGCACAGGCGGATTCTTTGGCATTTTGGGCGATTCAAATATAGTTTCTAACTCAACACCTGTCAGGTCAAAGGTCACAGGCGAATTAGGATCCGGTTGCCCGCCCACACGGGTGTAAACGAATTGCCCCTTTCCGAGTCCTTCATCGATGTAATAAGCCACATCAAGATGGTTGACAGCCGTATTCGATTCAGGATATTTAATCTCTAACGTAGGCGGTTTATCGTCATACACAATGGACATAATGAATTTCTTCCCTGTATTCCCCGCTAGGTCCGTCCCTTCTAGGGTAATGCGGTACATGGCGTCCGCAACCAAATTCAAATCGCCCAAGGATGTATTATCAAATGATCCTGTGGTCAATAACTCCGGGGTCAAATCAAATGAATGGGGCGCTGCCGGATCTGCGGTGCCACCCATATGAATCCATGTGTATTTACCCGAGACCAATGGTTCATCCACTGTCCATTGTATTAATTGCGAATTCACACGAGAGCTGGTTTTTGGAAATACAGAAGTGAACTTTGGTTTAGATTTATCGTATGTCACATTTTCTGCTAATGTCATAGTGGATTCATTCCCGGCCCGATCTACTGCAAACACTTCGATATTATAGGCAATACCATCTTTTAAATCGGTTTGATACTGAAGTTTGGCTTGGCCAAATGTGCCCAAATTTAATTCATTCCCTGTCAATTCAATCGGTGTAAAAGATGATCCATCCACTGGCGTCCATGTCAGTGTACCCATGATGAGTGGCTCATTCAATTCATAACTGATTTCATTTAGATTGGTAAATCCATTAGAGGGTGGGAATATTCCCGAAATCACAGGCGGTTGATCGTCAAAATAGACCATGCCCAACTCAAAGGTTGATGCATTTCCGGCTCGGTCCGTACCTTGGAAAACCACCTTATATTTTGCATCACTCACCAATAATGGGGAAGGATTGAAATTCACATTAGTATAGGCACCTTCTTGAAGATTATTACCCACCAATGTGGATTCATGCGTTCCGGCAGGATCGGCATTTCCTTCGACCCACGTCCATACCACATTCGCTTTTGATAATGTTTCGTTTGTGCTTAGTCCTACTGTTTTTGCATTGATAAATGCATCCGGCACCGGAGAGGTGATGGCGATTTCCGGTGGTATATCATCAAAGGTTATCCCATTTATTTCGGGGGATTTCCCATCATTTCCTGCACGGTCTATCCCTTCAATCCATACGCTATATACAGCATTACTGGCCAATCCAGTGATGGGAATATCTATATGTGTACCCGTTTTCATCTGTTCAAGAGTTAGATCTAATCGATGGGGGCTTACGTTATCGCTGGCACCACCCGATCGATCAAAAACAATTTGCCCAGAAACCAATGGCTCATTTAAGGTAAAAACTGTAATCATCTTGTTATAAAATCCATTGGGTGCAGGAGAGCTTATGGCAATAGCCGGCGGAGATACGTCATAGGTGATTTCTTTGAGCGAAACGGGAACGGCCACATTCCCGGCTAAATCTTCGCCAGAGAGTTCAATAGTGTATATACTTCCATCTTTGAGCGTCACATCATTATCAAATGATTCAGATATATGATCGCCATATTTGAGGCGACTACCCGTGAGTTCTACTGTATGCGGACTATTGGGATCATTGGCGCCGCCTGATCGGGTGAAAACCACCTGCCCTTTTCCCATTTCTTCTGATGTGGCATAAGTAAGTTGTGCTGTGTTTAGATGGTAACCGCTCGCCGGTACAGATAATGACAGTTCCGGTGGAAGGATATCAAAGAAAACATCTCGTATGGGTGTTACTTCACCCATATTCTCTGCTTTATCATATGCTTCGATGGTGACCTCATATCGGCCCCCATCAGCCAATTGTGATGTAATTCCCAAATCCACATCGCTATGGACACCTGCAGTGAGATTGCTCCCTTTTAAAGGAATACGATGAGGAGAATTCACATCGGTGGTTCCGCTAGTTTGGGTAAAAATAATATACCCACTAGCCAAATCCTCGTCGCTCATGTAGGAGACGATTGTGGTTTTGATCTGCTCTGCGTCAATGGGACGACTGATAGACAATTTGGGTGATTGATTATCAAAGGCAATATTGGTCAAGTTGATGGGAGTAGCTTCATTCCCCGCAGGATCAATGGCAGTAAATTGGATATCATAGTTTGCACCATTGACCAAATCGGGTCCATTTTTCAAGGATGTTTTTATATAAACTCCCCCATTCAGCTCATTGCCGGCCAAGGATATATTTTGGGGAGACTGTGCATCGGATTCCCCGCCCACCTGGGTAAATACAAGGGTGGCTTCTGCCGCATATTCGCTTAATGAATAACTTAATGTATTATCCGGTATACTACTATTATTACTTATTTTATCAATAGTTATTATCGGAGGTGTCACGTCATATGTTATATTCTTTAATTGAACCGATTTCGCCGTATTCCCGGCGCGGTCTGTACCATCAAATGATACAATATAAGTGGCACCATCCACCCATGGAATGGAAGGAATGAGATTCTCACCTTCACTTCTGAATTTTTCATTCAATGTTATGTTATGGGGTGCTTTGCCATCAGCCATACCACCTACATGATCTACGGCTAAAGTCCCGGATACCAATTTTTCGGATAGATTGTAATAAAGATTCGGATCTTTGAAGTATCCGTCTCCAGTCGGAGCACTCACAGTTATGACCGGAGCCTCATTATCAAATACAATCTGCTTGATCGTGGCTTCTGGCGAGGTATTACCCGCAGCATCCATCCCTTCAAATCGCACATTATAAATCGCCCCATTAACTAAGCTAATAAACGAGGATGGCAATTTTCCTCCTCTTATACCCATTTGCTTCTTACTCCCTGCCAGAGTTATCATATGAGTCGTTTTAGGATCTGGCGTACCCCCTACGTGATCAAAATAAATTTTTCCCGTTTTCAAATCTTCTGTCAGTGTATAGGTAATATTTGTTTCTCGGATGAATGCATTATCTTGAGGTCTAATATCCACGAATTGGGGCGGCGTAACATCATAGGTCACATTGGTGATAGTAAAGGGTTTGGACCTATTTCCGGCTAAGTCCGTCCCGTCAATAGTTATATCATAGACGACGCCATCGACTAAATTTGGCGGTGTGGCCATTTCAATATTTTCGAATCGACCTCCTGCCAATTGAGCATCGGGGATGGGCCGAATATGAGGCGAATTGGGGTCATTCCCTTCTATCGTTTGCCAACGGATCGATCCGCCGGTAATAGCCTCATTAATATCGATGGATACTTTTGTATGATTCACCGATCCATTCGGTTGAAATGAAATAAGTGTAAGCTGGGGCGGCGTTATATCAAACATGACATTGGTTATGGTATCTGATACTCCTTCATTTATGGCTCTGTCAGTGCCTTTAATTAGAATCGAATAGGAAATACCTTCTGTGGGCTCTACACCATATTCCACCAGAGTGTGGCGTCCTTCAGTCAAATCGTCGCTTCGAATCTCAAAATCTAAAGGCTGTCCTTTGGTATCAATCCAAACCATCTGCCCTGAAATTAAAGGTTCATTGGATTGATACACCACGTCCAGCGTATTTACAAAACTATTAGAACTAGGTCTACCCATGGCTAGTCTTGGCGGTGAAATGTCATAAGTAATTTGGTTTACCGATAGAATTTCGGATTCGTTTCCCGCAAAATCTTTTCCTCGGATATTAATGGAATACTCCTGACCATCATTCAATTGTAGGTCATTTTCCATTGGTCTCGGTTCTCTTGTACCCAATCCCATTTCATTTTTGGACAAGGGCACTTCAATGGTTCCATTTGGATGCGTAAATGAAATAGACCCTTCCTCAATATTTTCAGATAATGACCATCCAAAATTCATTTTATTGATGAAGTACCCTGATGCGGGAATTAAATCTGTGAATTCAGGTGGTGTCAAATCAATCCGTACATCGGTGATTTTAGCCGATATGGCTTTATTCCCGGCCCGATCGGCACCATTGAGGGTAATGGTGTAGGTAAACCCGTCTGATAGCTCAGGGATGAATAAATTGTCCGAGTTGTAATCACCGCTGCTCAAAACACCATCATGGTTGTATGAAACAATATTATCAGGGGCGCCTGCAAACTTGCCCAGCCAATCCATATTAAAACCGTATAAATCTTCAGTACTATTGAATTGCACTTGTGTTTCGGTTGTAAAAATATCCGATTGTGGATAGATGATTGAAATCACAGGCGGTGTAATGTCGTACAGGATTTTCATCGTCGTCACCGTGTCGCTTTGATTTCCTGCAGGGTCAAATGCCACATAAAGAAGCATGTACTCCGCTCCATCCACAAGATTGGGCGATTGAGACAGATTAATGGGACCGATCTCTTTTCCAATCAACTCATCTCCCCTTAATTCAAGTGTATGGGGTGAGTTGGCATCTGGAACGCCACCCGTCCATTGCCAAATCATCTGAGCCGTTTCTAAAATTTCACTATTTTCATAATGAATCTGCCTATAGTTAATCGCTTCCCCATTTTTTGGTCCGATGATGGTTAATTCAGGCGGTGTAAAGTCATATTGCAATCCAGATACAAAGGCAGGTTTGGTGCGATTCCCGGCCCGATCTTGTCCTAAAAAAGTCAATGTATAGAGCGCTTTTTCTACCACAGTTGGATTATTAGACAGTTGCACATCCATATGCTCGCCAACGGTTTTTTCTGCATCAGTAAGGATGGCCGAATATGGTGCAGAAGGATCAGCTTCTCCACCCAACCAGCGCCACTTAAAATTCCCAGAGTAAATTTCTTCAGACAGCGTATAAGAGACTGTGCTTTTATTGGAGATGGATTTATGGAGTGGATAATGAATAGTAATCTCAGGTTGTGTAACATCATAAAGCACCGTTTCGATGAAAATATGGTTCGATTCATTCCCCGCCCGATCAAAGCCCAAATAGGTAATATTATAGGTGGCGCCATCCACCAATGGTGGTGCGTTGGCGATGGGTTGATCCATAAAGAGATCGCTGTTCAATTCATCTCCCGTGAGGTTCATGACATGAACAGAATCGGGATCCGGTTCACCACTTACCCATACCCATGATATAGTGCCTCTTTCTAACAATTCACTATTCTCAAAAGACACGTTCTTATGGTTTACGGCATCTCCCGGTCTTGGTGCATACCAAGTAAGTGATGGCGGTGTAAAATCATATTGAAGTCCCGGTACGAATGCCCGTAGCGTTTTATTCCCAGAACGATCCTGCCCGGTGAAGGATAATGTGTATAGTGCATTCTCAACGACTGTAGGTGTTTCAGATAAGGCTATATCACTATGCCGCCCCTCAGTCATTTCTTCCAAATTTAATTCTGCTATGTGCGGAGCCAATGTATCATCCACACCGCCAAGCCATACCCATTTAAACTCTCCTTGATGTAAATCTTCAGATAATGTATAGGTCATTTTTGTCGTATTGGATATAGTCCTAGGTAATGGAAATTCGATAATCATTTCCGGCGGTGTATAGTCGTAAAGGACATCAAAAGCACGAATCGTATCCGCATGATTCCCAGCACGATCGGTACCCATAAATTCAACCAAATAAATGCCCCCATCTTGGAGCGTGGGCATGGCAGATAACACAAAGGAGTCATGATCCCCTTCAGCCATTTCATCTGCAGTGAATATGACAACATGCGGACTATTCTCATCTGTGGCGCCACCGGTTTGGGTCCATGTGATATTTCCTTTCTGAATCGTCTCAGATAAAGTATAAGAAACAGATTGATGATTCAGTGCGTCACCGCTCACCGGTGCTGTGTTCGTGAATTCAGGCGGCGTTGTATCGTAAAGGATATTAGAAATAGTGATGGGCTCACTTTCATTCCCAGCCAAATCCCGCCCTGTGAGTAAAACGGAATAAATTGCACCGTCACTTAGAGTGGGTTTATTTTGTAAATGGATTCTGATCTTCTCTGCAGGGCTTAATTCATTCCCATCCAACAGTACTATATGCGGTGCCAAAGAATCAGGCGTGCCATCCATATGGGACCATCGAAACTCCCCAGCCAATAATTGTTCACTGGTAGCATAGCTCACAGACGGATCATTGATAGCTGCCCCATTAAATGGATAGATCATGGTAAGAACCGGCGGTGTAACATCGTAATGAATAGAATCCACTGCCGTTGGCGCAGATATGTTGCCGGCCAAATCTTCGCCCACAATACTGAATTGATAGATGCTGCCATCATTCAATTGAAATAGCGTAGCCAAATCCACATAAGATGTATCTAATACTGTGTCGGGGAAAATATGTTCATAAGGTGCGTTGTTATCCGCCTTACCACCTTGCCATGTGGCCGTAACTGTCCATTTTCGGATGGGTTCGTTCGTGCCCATATTCAACAATTGATGGTTTACCCATGCACCGTTATAGGGACTATAAATCGCTAGAATTGGCAGCGTCGTATCAAAGATCACATCCTCAATTATACCCGGCGGATTGGACAAATTGCCTGCACGATCAACGGCATATATCTCAGGGTCATACATAACACCATCCACCAACGCTATTTGATGAGTGGGCTTAAATCGATCTTCACGATCAATTTCGGCTTCAGTCAAGTGAACTGTATCTGCCACTATATGAGCAAAATTGGAATCGGGTTCCCAAACCAAATAGGCAGAAACAATGGGTTCTGAATGGGTAAATGACAATGACACATCTTTGATGTATTTATCCATTTCAATAGTCATAAGGGGTGGACTGATATCATAGGTCACATGAGTAATGGTCCGCTTCGTGGCCATATATCCTTTGGTCCCCATTCCATCAAAATGAATATCGTACACGGCGCTGTCGCTTAAAACACTATCGCTGGGCAGGGTTAAATTATAATCGCCGCGGATAAGATCAGTCAAATCCACACGGGCACTATCTGATTCACCTGGGACCACCCAATTGATATATCCCCAACTGAGGTCTCCGTCTAAATTATAGGCCATTTCGCTCATATTTTGAAAGGTAGAATCTGAAGGGCCAGTAAACCAGAATACCGCTTCCGTTCCGTCTGGACTCAATTTCACATCCATGATTAGGACCCCATTGGAGTCATATTCAAAAACGTGGGTGATGTTGGTGTCGTCGTAGTATTGATAAATGAATTTGTGCATGGATTTTCCATCAGGACGGCGGAACCATTCATCTCGGGTGATTCTGCCGGTGGAGTCATAATCCAATTCTTTGCCACCGTATTCAAAAGCATCCACGTCAAAAAATTGATAATTAACCGGCTTATCCATTTCATTCAGTTCCGATCTAGTGAATCGGTCATCCCACTTTTTTACAGAATCCACACCAAACACCCATTCAATATAGGAAAGAGATTGAGGTTCTCTACCAAAGATCGTATTAAAAAGAATGCGACCTTCACGATTAACTACATCTTTTTGACGGATTGTGGTGTTTGTATCGATGTATGAATACTGTTCCTGGGCCGTGATCTGCCCTAAACGATCGATATTGGATTTTGTAATGAGTCGATTTAGGTCATCATACTCTGCGCGAATATGGGCGGTTCTGAGGACTTCAGATTTCGGTATGTTGTGCCCTGTGAGAAAGTCATATTCATTTTTAAAGTATTTCACTTGGCGTTCTCCTGCGGTGAGGAGCAGCAATACTAGGGTCAGGAATGTGCGTAAGGAGGTTTTCACAAGTCTCTAATTTATGAGGGATTTCTCCCTATGGAAATGAGGGATTCAATGAATTGAAGAAAAGTTTTAGTTTTGGATCACGGATCGAGTCCGGTATGATAATTGGTTTTATCTCCTTCGTTTATGGAGAATAAAATATATTTTATTCGCCGTTTTCTTCAGCGCGGCGTTTTTGACGCAGTTGATCCTTTGCCAATTCACGCATATCTGCCACCTCATCGGACTCATCCATAATTTCAACGCCCAAGAGTGTTTCGATGCAGTCTTCTAAAGTAACTATACCCGTCGTGCCGCCAAATTCATCTTTAACGATAAACATGTGAGAGCGGGTCTTTGTAAATTTATTTAAAACCGCTTCGACCGTTTGCTCCTCATAGACCCAATCCACAGGATCTGCGATTTGCGCCATGGTTTTTTCAAAATAATCGTCGGCCATGGTTTCTAATAATGTATCTTTATATACAATGCCGTTAATTTCATCAATATTCTCATGAAAAATAGGGATGCGAGAAAAATTGATATCCTCATGCTCGTCCATAACCTGCCCTACCGTTTGGTTATCTTCAAGGGCAAAGATGACTGAACGCGGAGTGAGAATTTCATCCACGTTCATTTCTTTTAAACGAAAGAGATTATCTATAATGTCTGATTCATGCTCATCGATAGAACCCTCATCTTCACCCATCTCTGCCATAGCAGAAATTTCTTCGCGACTCACTTTTTTCAATTCATCTTCGTTTGGCGTCATGGTGGCAGATAGGGCTTTACTTAACCACACAAATGGCAAGGTGAGAAAAATCAATAGACGGATGGTGTAGGCTGATGGGGCCGCTAATTTTCTCCAATATATTGCCCCAATAGTTTTGGGTATAATTTCAGAAAAGACCAAAATACAAAATGTTAAAATCACTGAAGTGATGGCAACCGAATCCGAACCAAATACTTTTAGCGCCTGCGCACCCACCCCGGCAGCACCTACTGTATGGGCCACCGTATTCAGGGTAAGAATAGCCGCTAATGGACGATTAATATCATCTTTGAGGTTTTGGAGAAGCTTACCGCTGCGGTGATTAGTTTTCACCAATGTCCCGATATGGGAATGGGTGATGGTCAATATCACTGATTCCAATGTGGAACAGATAAAAGAAACGCCAAGGGCGAGGAAGAAATAACCGAATAATGTGGACATTTTCTACACCAAACTTACAGATGCTATGGTGTAGTATTCCCTCCTTTTTCTTGTCGATTCACCACAATCCACATGGGAAGATAAATGATGGCCATCATAAGGATACCTGCCAGGTGAAATGTGATAAGATAATATGGCCATTCTCCAATCAAAAATGGACTATCCCCGCTAGGTTTGGCACAAACAAACCAATAGTTGGCGCCATTCCCCAACAGTTTATTCACAACGCCAATGACAAAAACGACACCATTAGTAATGATAACTGTATTCAGCAGTGATCCTTTGCGGCATCGCATCTCATCCACCCAAATGAGCCATATCACATTAAGGATAATAATTCCATGAGATAGAAAATTCCAGAAGATAGAAATATCGCCGTAAGGCCACCGTGTCGGATCCGGTGTAATAATGGCTTGAAAAGCACCAGCCAATCCCCAAAAATAGGCCAACTCAAAGGCGGCTTGCGACTTTTTCCACAAGGCAAAGGATGTAAGAAAAAGACTAAGTCCGCACATGTGGAGTGATAAATCATCCGCTATGTCAAAATCATCGATATAGAGCTGAAACACATCAAAGATGGCTTCTTGAAATAAGGTAATGACAATCAGCAAAATAGCCACCACATGCCGTTTTGATGGGGTGAGATAATGTTTTCC
>DKLW01000063.1:10229-10999 GCA_002455835.1 Fidelibacterota bacterium UBA6630
ATGTTCCATCCCAAATGTGGGAAATTCAGCTAATGTGACTTGGTGGAAAAAGTCCATTTAATTAGTCAGGGTTTTTCTGAAATGCCTTTGATATATATACAGTCGATCCATTGTTAAAAGCGTTATAAATCTTCGAATCCTTTACGCCAGCAAAATCTTTAAATGCAGGACGAATCCATGCGGGAACGTGTTTATCAATTAACTCGGATTTACGATCATGAATTTCATCCAGTGCTTCAATCACACCGGGCGTAATTAACATGTCATGGATCTTTTTTAACTTGGGCAATACAAAGGAAGCCTCTGTGGCTTCAATCGAATCCTTACCGCGAATATCCACCCAAGAGAAATATCCTCCAGGTTTCAATATGCGAACTACTTCTTTAATGAATTGAGGTGCATCACCGTAACAATGGGAAGACTCCACATTGATCACCGCATCAAATGAATTGTCTTCGAAAGGCAGTGCTTCTGCATCACCTTGGACAAATGAGAGATTCGCTATATCTTTATGGAGCTCCCTAGATAGCTTCACTGCTTCGGGCGAATAATCGAGGCCAGTCATCTCGGATGGATGATAATACCGCGCTACGAAGGATGCACCGCCGCCTCGGCCAGATCCTACCTCCAGCACTTTCTTCCCTTCCAACGGTATTTGAGAAGAAGCGTGATCGTACAGTTGAATAAACACTCTCTCTCCTTCATCTTCCGGTTTGAGCGTCCGTTTGGGCGCACCATTCTTTGGAATAAATCCATAATTCATGAACGTC
>DKLW01000063.1:11317-11803 GCA_002455835.1 Fidelibacterota bacterium UBA6630
AATCCATAATTCATGAACGTCCAGTTTTGGATACGACCACGGTGGGCCAACCGTTCGTACCACCATTTCCATAATGCTTTTTGTATAGATGGGTTTGAATGAACCAACGTGATGAATAATTTTGATAACATGGGGATTTATGCCCTCAATTGAATAATGATTGATGCAGGTAAAAGTCTGCAACCTCCTCTTTTTGAAGGGAAGATATTATGAAATTTTATTGGAAGGTGTTGGGAAAAATCTATTTCACCCTACCTCGATTGTTGTCATATTGAGCTTGTTCCTTTTTACTAGCCGTCGAAACAAACATCACATGCATAGTCCCCTCTTTTTTTCCAAAAGGAGTTGAACTAAAACATCAATACAGGCTGTTTGAAAGTATACTAAGATTTCCTCGCCCTTCCACAACTTCAGGGGTCGGAGCGATTTATTCTATAAATAGAAATTCAACGCGTCAACCGATAAATAAAAATTGCCGCCCGTGTG
>DKLW01000038.1:0-23170 GCA_002455835.1 Fidelibacterota bacterium UBA6630
AAACCCCATCGAGAGATGGGGTTTTTTAAAAACCATTAAGACAATAATGGACATGTTTAATTTCTTGTTATAGCCGTTAATTATCCATAGGTTTTTGCAAATAAGAACAAAAGGAGTTTAAATGTTAAAAAAAGTTACATTAATATTGATTTCTATCTCTTGTATTTCATATGGTCAAAATATGATTTATGGTGAGGCACTTGGCCCCGGAATACTAGGCTCTATCAACTATGAGCGCATGTTAGGTGAAAAACTCTCTGTCAGAGTTGGATATGGCGGTATTACAGTGACTGACGAATATGACGAGAGTATCACTGTATCTGCAATTCCAATTGGTGCCAATTATTTTATGGGAAATAATCATAAACTCGAAATAAGTGGAGGTGTAAATATATTGAATTTTACATCATCTATCGATTTACTAGGTTTATATCTTGATAAAGGCCTCACAACCTTTTATGGTGGAGTTGGGTATAGATACCAAAAAGATACTGGAGGTTTAATCTTCAGATTGAATGGCTACTTTCTGATGCTAGGTGAGGCAGGCGGCGTACCAACTGGAGGATTAAGCTTAGGATATGCTTTTTAGTTAGATAATTAAAATAATGTATAAAATTAAAGCCCCCATTGAACCAATGGGGGCTTTAATTTTATCTATTTGAGAAAAATTTAATTTAAAATTTCGATTATTTTCTTTTCTAATAATTTTGACATAACCTGGTATCCTTTTTTATTCGGATGTACACTATCCAGTCCATAGTCTTCGATTAATCCTTCTTTTTCATCCACCATGGAAGTATAGTAATCAAGGTATACCATTCCATTAATTTTGGAGTATTTCTTTAAAGCTTGATTAACTGCTAAAATTTTTGGTGAAGGGTTTTGGTTTTGACTCCAAGAAAAATCATTGGCCGGCAAAATTGAACAAAGTATTACATCAACTGAATTACTTTTGGCCAACTCAGCCATCGAGACAATATTATCAACTATCATTTTTTCTGTAGATGGACCAGTGTTTCCAGCAATATCGTTTATTCCTGCCAATATAACAACTATTTGAGGCTTTAGATCGATCACATCCGGCCTGAATCTAATTAGCATTTGTGGTGTCGTCTGACCACTGATCCCTCGATTGATATAACTCTTTCCCTTGAAAAACTCTGGTTGATAAACACTCCAACTTTCTGTTATTGAGTTTCCCATGAATACAACTCTTTTTTCATCAGCTTTAGGCAAACCAAGTAACTTGTTCTCAGAACTATAACGATCCAAAGCAGGCCAGTCTTGTCCAGCAATAAGAGAAATCATAATTAGTATTTTCCAAAAAAATTTCATCTAGATTTTAAAAAATTATTTTTGAAGAAATTAATAACAGAAAGAATAAAATCATTTCTCGCTAAGAAACTACTTCCACAATTTGGACATGATGACAATAGTGAAACATATTCAGTCAATTTTGTTCTCTTCCAATTATAAGAACAGGATAAACATTTCATGAGTTATTTTTAATATTTTAATCTCACTTAAAAACAGCCAGAAAATACACAAGAGGTAATATAAGTTTTTAAATCCATTTTCAATTTATTTAAGTTAAAGAAAACACTTTAAATTCATGCCCTATGGAAGCGTTAGTTCAATACTTTGAAACTATATCTACGAGCCATCGAACAATCATATTGGTTGGCGGATTGACATTTTTTCTATTTATAGAAGCAGGTATACCTCTTTTTAGATTCAACTCAAAAAAAATAAAGCACATTGCACTAAACCTATTATTTACTCTTACAACATTGGTTATAAACCTAGGTGGCGCATTTCTGATTTTGAAAGCAGCTGATTACAATAACGCAAATCAAATGGGCTTGCTAAACCTGATTGCCATGCCCTTATGGCTAAAGGTGGTTATTGGGCTTCTTATCCTCGATCTGATCGGCGCCTGGCTGATCCATTGGATTGAACATCAGGTTAAATGGATGTGGGGATTTCACGTTATTCATCATACGGATCAGGAGATTGATGTCACTTCTGGCTTACGACATCATCCTGGTGAAAGCGTTTTCCGTCTTCTCTTCACTGCATTGGCCGTATTTGTATCTGGTGCGTCATTTGGAATAGTGATGCTATACCAAACTATGTCAGGCTTCTTTGCTCACTTAACTCATGCCAATATTCGGTCCCGACCATGGATTGAGAAGATATTTTCACCCATCTTTGCCACTCCACATTTTCACAAAGTTCATCATCATTTTACCCTGCCCTATACGGACCGAAATTACGGGAACATTTTTTCCATCTGGGACCATCTATTTAGAACCGCCGTCAAGGTTAAATCCATGGATGAACTCACCTACGGCTTGGATACCCATATGAGACATAAAGAGACTTGGCATATCCCCACTTTATTAAAAATTCCATTTCAAAAATACCGATCTCGCGCGGGATCTAAATTCAGCAACTAAGATACCCCATGCAATACATTGAATGGCTTGGATGGGTAGCCACTGCCCTCCTTCTAACAGGATATTATTTAAATGCAAAACAATACATCTATTCCTGGATTGTTTGGCTTTTTGGCAATTCTTTCATGCTCATTTATGCCATCTTGATCCATTCGAACTCAGTAGCATTTTTATCCATCGTTTTGGTGTTTCTTAATATCTTTGGATGGCGCAGCTGGCGAAAGAAAAATGCATAAATATCTTTTCATTTCAATGACATGTTTAATGATTTTAGGATGCGCCAGCCCGAAAACATCCCCTCAATATATTTTTGAGGATCATTACCACTATGGCCAACTGAATCAAGAATTGCTCATGACCCACGAGGCGCATCCTTGGTTTAAGAAAAATTATGTTGCGTATTCACCCAATTTATCGCAGTTGATTACATTAAATCTAAATGATATTTCAGTCCGGATTTTTATGGGTACATGGTGTCACGACAGCAAGCGTGAAGTTCCCCGATTTTATAAGGTTTGGGATGGGCTAAAATTAAGTGAATCTCAAATCATCATTGTGGGATTGAACAAAAAGAAAAAAGGATACTTCAAGAACTATTCTGAATTCGGAATCACTAACACGCCCACATTCATATTTTATCGAAATGGAAAAGAAATTGGCAGAATTGTTGAAAGACCAAAGGGGAGATTAGAAGAACACTTGAAAACAATTTTATCGGTCACATCATGAGGATGACACCGGAAGAAAAGAAAGAATTGGACAATTGGGTCCAAAAGGAATACCCAAAAAGCATCAAACGGATGGACGCCTCCAGCCCCTTTCACCGCATCGGAAAATACTTTATTGGAGCTGGCATTCTTTTATACGCACTCTTTGTATGGACACACCTTAATTTCTTGAAACCGATAGCCATAGTCTCCCTTCTTTTGGGGATGGGAATTGAAGTAGTGGCGCTGGTTCAATATTTTAAATCATTATCCCATGACGATTGATTTCACAGGAAAAACCATTTTGGTCACCGGCGCTTCCGGCGGGATAGGTCGGGCCATTGCTCAGGCTTTTGCGAAAGCCAATGGAAATGTAATCATCCACTACAACAGCAATAATTCGGGTGCGAAAGATACACTTAAATCTTTATCCGGGAATGGCCACGCCATCATTCAATCAGACCTATCAATCCCTCGTGCTGTTAAATCCATGGTGAATTCTATTGGTGCTCTCGATGTGGTGGTTAACAATGCGGCCGTTGTAGAACAATTCGATTTTGATGCTCTCGATTATAATCAATGGCAAGATGTATGGGATCGAACCATCAGTGCCAATCTGTTGGGTCCTGGTTACCTTATGTTTTGCGCGGCAAAGGCCATGCAAAAAAATGGCGGTGGAAAATTTGTAAATATTTCCTCTCGCGGTGCATTTCGAGGAGAGCCCAAAGCACCGGCCTATGGCGCCAGCAAAGCGGGATTGAATGCGTTAGGCCAATCCATGGCCCAAGCTTTGGCTAAAGATAATATTTTTGTCTATACAATCGCCCCGGGATTCGTTGAAACCGATCGTGTAAAAGATATGGTCAATGATGATATTAAAGCCCAAAGTCCATTGAATCGTGTGGCCAAACCGGAAGAAGTGGCACGAACCGCCCTCTGGCTTGCATCAGATGGGAATGATTTTCTCACCGGCGCTATTGTGGACGTAAACGGCGCCTCCTACCTTAGATCTTAGTTATCTACTTCAGCAACTGCATCTTTTTTGATTGAACCAGTCCATTGGATTCAATCCGATAGATATACATGCCTGAGGGCATTTGATTCCCGAATCCATCTTTACCATTCCAAGTGACATGATGCACACCCGCTGACTTTTCACCATGGAACAAGGTGGCCACTTCACGACCGGCTATATCAAATACTTTTAAGGTAACGATGCCACCTTTATTTAAGGTAAAAGGAATTTGTGTAGATGGATTAAATGGGTTCGGATAGTTCTCTGCCAATTCAAAAGACGTTGGCAAATCGGGATCATCCACGGACAACACATCACCACCAAAATTCGCTGAATACATGCCATTCCCATGGGTAGCAATGGCCACGTATCCATCGGCAGGACGGCCATCAATCATATCCACAACCACATTACCGATGTTGGATGCGCCTTCTTGCACCCAAACCGTGCTGGTACCATCTAATTGATCGGTAGAATACAGGCCCGTACTGGTAGCCGCAAAATATTTATACCCTTTTTTTAATGGATAAACATATACATCTCGAACGGAAGGTCCATTCCCTCTTCCGCTTACATTTTCTTCTAAATTACCACTCACATCCGTCCATGAATCACCACCATTTTCAGAATAATAAATACTCCTTACTTCATAATTAGAATAAGACACCATCACCTTATCTCCATTGTAAGGATCGACAGAAATGCCGCTCACATAACCGGAGGTACTGATATTATTTTTAATATTTACTGCCTGATCACTTTTATGAGCATTATCTAATCGATATACATATCCAGAGGAAGAACCATAATACAACCGATGGGGCGGATTATTAATGCTTCCCCCAAAAGCAGAAATACTGCCGATGGCTGCTGTGCGCTGTAATTTCTCCCAGTTTTTACTTTTGTAACCACCACCGCCACTGGGTTGTTCATAATTTTCTTCATTTAGGTAAACATCATTATTGCGATAAATGTGTTTACCGCCGGCATAATAAAGAATATGATCATTCACAGGATCAGAATAGACAGGACTAATGAATAATGCTTCCTCTTCTCGATCAAAATCCGGTGGCATTAAATATGCCCACGAATAGTTATTATATTTCCCTTGCCCATTGCCATAAGACCATCCAAACGGGTTGGACCAGTCAAGCATCAGAGTATAACCTTTCTGTGAAGAAACCACATAGGCCTTGCCCATATTGATTACAGAGCAGTAGGCGCCATCACCCCCCGATACTTGTTCCCATGGACTCGTGCCGCTGGATACCAATGACTCCAAAGTACCATTATCCTGTGTACCGCCCATTATCAGGTCAGGATATGTTCCCGATGGATCAATGGCTATGGTATAAAACTGAGTAGTGGTATATCCATTATTCAAAGAATTCCACTGGCGTCCGCTTTGAGTAGGTGCTTCCATCGTATGGAGGCCCCCATCACTGGCAGATAATACTTTTAATGAATCATTTGGGAAGAAGATTACATCATGCTGGTCCGGGTGGTGGGCATCCCAACCATAACCACCGATTTTTAATCGACCTGCAGTGGATTCCCATCCATTGGGAGAATAGTATAAATTGGTGCCGCCCAAGTAAACCAATTTTTCATTGTAAGGACTAATTCGCACATAAAGGTCGTAACCGCCTTGAGAATTAAAATCATCTGGAATATTGGCACTCAAATCCGTCCATTCTCCACCAGCGTTGGAGCCATCTCCAGATTCGTAATGGTATTTCCATAAAAAATGATTATCAGAATCATTGCCTATGAAATAGGCGATAGAATCGTTCGATTCCGAAATATCGGGTACCATTCTATTAAAGGTTGCAGGAAAATTAACAGGCGCAATGGATGTCCATGTTTCACCATCAGTTGAACGCAAAATGGGTCCGTCCGTTTCTTCATTCCCCAACACTGCAATCATTAAACCAGTACTGGACATGGCCAAATCACTATACCGATCTGACCCTTGACCCAATACAACTTCCCAAGTGCGACCATCATTTTTACTCCGATATATGGATCCAAAGGATGCGGTAAAAATATGGCCAGTAGTGGGGTGCACTTTAATCCGCCAGGAATAATTCAAATAATTATCAAATAACTGTGGCGTGCTTGTTGAAGTAGGCGGGATCAAATTCCAATTTAATCCATTGTCTGTAGATTTATAAACGCCATCTCCTCGAAATGGTGCCCCCCTTGCACCAGCTGAATTTCCGGATAACTCCCCTGTGGTGGCATACCAAATATTAGACATTCCATCTCTGGGGTCCTGAACAATAGATGATACACTGTGGAGTTGATCAGATTTGGTCATTTTCGCCCAAGATTGGCCACCATCTGTGGTTCGCCATATGCCACCAGAAACACCACCTGCTATAATCGTATTTACATCATTTCTGTCAAAGGTTACGCCACGGGTCCGCCCACCTACATTGTATGGTCCGCGATTAGTCCAGTTCAAACTGCTACTATGGCTATTGGATCGTTCCAATCGTAAAGGCATTTCATTACTGCCGGGCAATGTTTTAGCATAACTTAATGAACGTTGTTGTATCCCCTCTGGAATCGTATTGGTTACTGGGCTTTTCAATCGCAAAAATTCAAAAGCCAATCGGTTAATGGGTCCACCTTCTTCTGCCCCTTCAGCTAATTGTGGATCAACTATACCCGGATTATTTTTGGTTGTAGATAGGTTGCCAGAAAGAATAAAAATACCGGCAAATATTATTAAAAAGGTTATACCCTTTAAGTTATGGTTTTTCAATTGTTCTCCTAATTTATAGGTTTAAATCATGGGTTAAAATTTAAGTGAAAATCATGATATGTCTTTTTCATTCATTTAACTGATGTGAAATAAATCACATTTACAAAAATTAAAGGTTCATAAAGGATGATTTATATAAATACTTTAAGATATTCTACCTTTTATGAATCACAGCCAAGGTCAAACGACTCACCGCAACCATATCTCCATCATCATTTTTAATCTCAATATTCCATACATGAATTTTTTTACCAATCTTGATTGGCGTCGCTTTACCATGGACAAATCCATCCGTGGCGGACTTCAAATGATTGCAGTTAATCTCCACACCCACGATCCATTGATTGTCACGATCAATATGCATACCGCCAGCCACACTGCCCAATGTTTCCGCAAGGGCAGCCGATGCTCCACCGTGAAGCAATCCATAGAGCTGGACAGTGCGATGATCCACGGGCATTTTACCGCAAACATGCTCAGGGCTAAAATCAGTGAATTCAATCCCAAGATGTTCAACCATTGTATTTGCGCTGAATGCGTTCATTTTTTCTAATGCTTTTTCTTTATCCATTATTTGGTTCCTATATAAAGTGTGCACACACCAAATGTGAGCGGAATTACCCGACAATTTTTTAATCCAACTGACTCCATGAGTGCTACAAAATTTTTTCGTGTCGGGAAATTCATAATGGAGTCTGCCAAGTATCCATATGCTGCAGAATTTTTAGTAAATAGTTTCGCCAACTTGGGCAATACGCCATTCAAATAAAAACTATAGGCGCACCGCCAAAATCCCGGTTCAGGTGTGGTGAGTTCCAAAACCATCACTTGACCATTCTTAATAATTACACGTTTCATTTCAAATAATGCTTTTTCTTTATCGGGGATATTTCGAATCCCAAATGCCATGGCGGTTACGTCAAATGAATTGTCTGCATATTGGAGTTTGGTTGCATCCCCCCAATTTAAACTCACCCTTTCATCCGAGTTTTGGGATTGAACTTTTTCAATCCCCTTATCAAGCATTTCTTGGACAAAATCCACGCCGGTCACATTCACATCCGGATAGGTATTGGCGCAATCCAATGCAAGGTCGCCGGTACCTGTAGCCACATCCAAGAATCGATGTGTGTTAAAAAAAATCATCTCAGAAACAGTACGCTTACGCCAGGCCACATCACGCCGTCCGGACAAAAACCGGTTCAAGAAATCATACTTATCTGTCACCGATGCAAAAATATCTTTCACGATACCTATTTTTAGATCATCGTTCACTTGATTAACATATGGATAATCTTGTGATTTTAATTCATTCATCTATTCTATTGTCTTAGAGCATTCATATGTTCACGTGTCAAAGATACACTAACACCCGATCACGCAGGCACTTACTTTAATCCTTTAATAAAAAATGTTGTAATCATAAAATATTCGATTATGATCAAGTGGTCAATATATTGGTTTTTAATATTTATTATTGATACAAAAAACCCCGCGATTGCGGGGTTTTAATTAAAGTGAATCGATTGCTGTGGAATCGGGTTCCGGTGGTGGTGGCACTTCCCCCCAATGGGTTGGGGATGTATTCAACTGCCATGAAATATTTTTATTCGTCTGGTATACTTCTGACTCATCTCCCACACGGATGTTGCTAGAGGACCATTCTGCATTGGATCGTCCGACGACAATTTCGCCCAATGATTCCCCATTGTGATCCATCAACACCAATTGGGTTCCGGTGGTATCACCTACATTAAACTTCTCCCACTTGGCTTCATTCCTTGAAACCAGTGAAGTCCGTTTTACTTTCAATACATTATCAAAGAAAGAATTCATGGTGTTCTCTTTAACGACCAATGTGTCATTCCCTTCAATGGACCAACTTGCGCCATTATAAAGGAGCGAAATCGATTCTTCACCTTTGGTGATATCAAAACTAAATACATCATCCCGCTGTACATCAAATACTTGATCACTACTTGATGCACGGCCACGTTGCTGCATTTGATTGATCCCAAACAGAACAACCAATACACCCAAAACAATGAGGAGTCTCTTCATATGCTTACCCATAAAGTTCCTCCAAAATAGAACTTCTCCGTTTTTGGCTACGCATCCGGATTAAACCAAACCCAATAATCAAAAATGAAGGCATAACAATATTAATCCATTTCCAAGTTCGCTTGGCCTCATCGGAAACATCCTCCAATGGTCGAGAAGTGATTTCACGTGATCGCAATGCAATCAAATCACGGTCACCAATAAGATAGTCCACTGAATTCATAATAAAGATATGATTTTCAGGAGAGCGACCGCCCCCTTGGTCTGCCATGAAATCAGAATCACCTATCAGTATAACCTGACTCAGGACTCCATTTTCATCCACTTTTTCTGATCGGGCACTCAGTACCTTGTCCGACTGGTTGAACATGCGAATGAATGGATTTTGATTTGGATCCGGATTCAAATTGAATTGCCCCCGCATTTCCCCTGATTGGTCAGAAGAAAAAAGCAGTGGAACAAAATTCACATTTCCAATAGAGGCAGAGTCCTGTCTAATCTCACTCGCGAATACCAATTGAATCTGCTCCAATCCAGCAACAATTGGTTCATTATTATTAAAGGATCGCACGACCGGTAATAGCGGATATTCCATAGGCACATTCATTCGGATGGGCCCCATTTGCTGCTGTACATTTACCCGTCCGCAAATTTTATCCGTAACCAAATTTTCTGCAATTGCAAAACCATAATCATCCACCAAATCAAAAATGTTCGATTGAATCGGGAATGCCTGTTGAATTTGCAAATTCGCTTTAACACGATTCTGCGTTAAAAATAAATTTCCACCTCGGTTGAGATAATCAGAAAGATGCTGATATTCATCTCCACTTAAGGAATCAGAAACACCCCCCATGAGGAGTGCGGTAACTTCTGCAGGCACTACATCACTCAAATTCACAGGTTGTACCATATAACGCTGTCCCAAAAGATTTTGAATATTTTGGAACTGAGTTGTCTGTCCTTCTAACTGAGCAATCCCCACTGTGGGTTTATTTGTCTCCACCAATTTTTTAATCTTGGATGTAATTTCATACTCCAAACCAGTGGTGGTCTGAATCACGGGAAGCACTTCCTTCTTATCCTCATACTGGATAATCATCCCCATAAGTACGCGCTTTACTTCCATTTTATCATTTTCAACCACCTGCATCTGGACCGGCATAATGCCTGCTTTCTGCGCTTCCTGCTCAATATCTTCATCATCTTCAGGGCGGAAGAATTCAAATCTAATATTTCCATCTCCCAGCGCTTCATACTCTTCTAAAATATCCTGAAGGTAACGGCGGTTGTTGGCATACTCACCGGGAAGGTCGTCAGAAAAATAAACTTTCATTGTCAATAGATCATCCACCTGCTTCACAACCGATTCACTGGAAGATGACAATGAATACATATCATTATCCGTCAAATCCCAACGGTGAAACCAGTTTTGAGAAATGCTGTTCAATAAAAACAGGATGACGAAGAGTAAAATCCCCGGTACAAATACTGATTTTTTCAGATCAATATTATTCAATAACTGTTTCATTATTTCCACCTCCGCACTTCAAGGGTTTGGATGGTCAGAAAAATGAAAAAACCAATCATGGAGAAAAAGTAGATCAAATTTCTTGAATCAATCACGCCGCGAGAAATGTTGGATAAATGGTAATCTACTGCCAAGAATTGAAGTACCCCCGCCAAAGTATGAGGCACAAAAACTAATGTTTTATCCAACATGAAAAATACAAGAACCAGAAATACACCAATGATAAATGCCACCACTTGGTTTTCTGTCACGCTGCTGGCATACGTACCGATGGCGGTATACGTCGCCCCCATCAACGCCAACCCTAAATACCCGCTGAATATTGCACCATAATCCACGTTGGTACCCACAGACATCAATGTGAAGAAATGAATTAATGTGACAGCCAGTCCCAAAAGGATTAAACACAGTCCGGCCAAGAACTTGCCCACCACGAACTCATAGGTATTCAATGGTAAGGTGGATATAGTTTCCATAGTGCCGATATTGTTTTCCCTTGCAATCAATCCCATAGATACAGCGGGTATAAAAAAGAGAAAAACCAATGGTACAATATCAAAAAGTACTCTCAGATCCGATTGGCCAAAAAGAAAAAAGGTATTGGTGAAGAAATATCCGCTCACTACAGCAAATATGACGAGAAAAATGTAAGCCATAGGACTATTGAAATAGCCCTGCATTTCTCTCCGAAAGACAGTGCGAATATTATGCATTAGACCCTCCCTTTGTAGTGAGATTTCGGAAAATATCTTCCAAATTAGTTGTATGAGGATTCATCTTTAATATGGACCAATTATTTTCTACTGCATATTTGAAAAGATCTTCACGGGGATCTTTATCCTTTCCATATTCAAACTGAATAGATTGTACGTTATTTGCTTCGTCCAAAGAAATAAATTTCACGGATGGGAGCTTGGCTTGAATATGCTCCACTGATTCTTTCGCCGCACCTTTTACTTCCATATTCAAAAGAATATTCCCCATAAAATTACTCATGAGTTCATCGCTGGTACCATTGGCAACAATTTCACCTTCATTGATAATAATGATTCGATCTACTGTCGCTTGGATTTCCTGCAGAATATGACTGGACATAAATACCAGTTTTTCTTTGCCCAAGGATTTAATAAGACTACGAATTTCAACAATTTGGTTCGGATCAAGACCAGTGACCGGCTCATCCAGAATTAAAATTTTTGGATCATGAATCATGGCTGCGGCCAATCCAATCCGCTGTTTATATCCTTTCGAACAATCGGAAATCGTCTTATGAACGACTCCATTTAGACCGCATCGCTCGACCACACGAGCCAATGCATCCTTGAATACACGTCCGCTAATCTTCCGAATCCCTGCTAGAAATTCTAAATATTCATAAACACGCATTTCAGTATAGAGTGGATTCAGTTCGGGTAAATAGCCGATCTGTTTTTGAATTTCATGGGTATGATCAATGATATTCATGTCATTGACTTCAATCGTCCCTTCGGTCGGGACCAAATACCCAGTCATCATTTTGAGCGTGGTGGTTTTCCCCGCTCCGTTGGCACCGAGAAAGCCGACAATTTCACCATCCTGAATATCAAAGGATATTGATTTTACCGCTTCAACAGGGCCGTAATTTTTGGACAAATCCGTGACTTTAATCACCAGTATATGACCTCCTCAATTTTGGTTTTCACTTTTGAATAGATAAATAATCGATTCAAATACTAGAAACTGTCTTAAAAAGTTCCGGCAAAATTATAATGAAGAATAAAAAAGGGCAAGATTGAGACTAAGAAATTACTGATTTATTAATTTATATATGATTTCCGTATGTCTTGGATTCGAACCACAGCATGAACCAATCACTTTGGGACTCATGTCTAAATATGTGGAGATGATATTATTAAATGATTGATCATCCACTTTTTCATCTATCTCCCCATCCGGTTTCGGTTCCGTTAATCCCATGTTAGGATATACACCCCAATCACCGCCCCAGTTTTCAATTACCCCCTCTAGTGCGGAATCTGTTTTTGCTACCGTATTGCAGTTCAGCATAAGAATATCAACTTTGTCTTTCGCCATTGGATAAACTGATTCCAATGAGCGTCCCGATAATAAATGATCATCATCCTTTACGATAAGACTAAGCCAAATATTTTGGCCATTCACCGACTGAAGCGCAATATCTATTTCATCTAAATGCCCCATGGTTTCGAAGAGAATCACATCCACTCCTGCTTCATTAAACCAGTCTACTGTTTCTCCATAAATATCTTCTGCGGCACCTCGTCCTGGGAATAGCTCCGGTGAATAGCAATCCTCAATGGATGTTATGGAGCCGGCTAGGATTTTTGGATTTGAACGCCGGCCAAGCTCTACTGCATTCATTAGGCTCTCCCTCGCCCGTTCCCAGGCCCGCTTCGGCGAATAGTCCGCTTTTCGGTAGGTCCATGTAGTGGTGCGAAATGTATTGGTACCAATGATATCCGCTCCGGCAGTAACATAATCCTGATGAATAGCAGTTACGATTTCAGGGTCAGTGAGATTCGATTCGGCAGACCAAAGGGGTAAAGGCAATTTCACACCGCGTGCCATAAGTTCTGTCCCCATGGCGCCATCCATGATAAGTGGTTTATTCACTGCAGCTCCTTTTGCATTCTTCCATGGTTTCAAAAGGAATAACACCTTGGCATCCGCCCCAAATGAATTCTTTGCATTCACCTTCTTTTTGGTCATAAAAATATCGAGGGAAATATGCGTCGCAAGGACCAGTCTCCGGTTTTAAAAAACATTTCATTGGTAATTGATCCGACTTTTCAGGTTCGCATGCAATACAACCAACGAGAATAATAAAAATTTTGGGATTCAATTATTTTAGAGAGGTGATTATCCGCCAACTGGTGGACGTCTTTACGATTATTTTACACCGTAGAGACACGGCATACCATGTCTCTACACTAGTAAATTCAGTTGATAAGATGGAATGAAACGATGCCTCGCCCCTACATATTTTTACTGATTCAAAAACAAATAATCCACCGCCAGTTGAGCCATGGATTTCATGCCGTATTTCAAATTCCGTTCATCGGCAAAAAAGTAAGGCGAATGGTTGGATGGTGCCATGGATGGATCTTCCGCCACACCGTTAAAGAAATACAATCCCGGGGCATGGTCCGTGAAAAATGGAAAATCCTCCGCACCGGTTACGAAAGGGCGAATGACTACATTCTCATCCCCATACACCCGCCGTAGTGAGGGCAGCATTTGTTCTGTCAAAGACGGATCATTATAAGTGACTTTCGCAATTCCGCTGAAAATCTCCACCTTTGCTTTTGCATTGGAGGCTTCTGCAATCATTTCCACTTTCTTTCGAATACTTTCATGGATTTGTTGACGGATTTCCTCTTTAAATGTACGAATTGTCCCTTCCATCACTACTTCTTCGGGGATAATATTATTCCGAACGCCGCCATGGATTGAACCGATGGTTACAATCCCCGGCACAGCCGTGATATCTACTTCCCGTGCCATGATGGTTTGCAATGCCATTATGATCTGTGATGAAATCACGATGGGATCTACACCGCCCCAGGGTGCCGCACCGTGGGTTTGTACACCGGTCACAGTGATACGCATCCGCTCAGCAGCTGCCATGGTAGGTCCGGAACGATATTGAGCTGTACCGACTTTCCCCGGCCAGGCATGAAGACCAAAGATCGCATCAACTTTCGGATTATTCATGACCCCTTCTTCCACCATAAAGGGCGCTCCGCCTTTTTCACCTAAAGGTGCTCCTTCTTCTGCCGGTTGAAAAATGAATTTTACTGTACCCGGCAGGTTATCCCGCATAGAAGTCAAAATTTCTGCAGCACCCATCAATCCAGCCACATGATTATCGTGTCCGCAGGCATGCATCACATCTACTTCATTCCCTTGATATACCCCTTTTGCTTTCGATGCAAAAGGAAGATCTACTTTTTCTTTAACCGGCAAACCATCCATATCAGCGCGAAGGGCCACAACCTTTCCCGCTCTTCCACCCTTTAAAATACCCACTACACCAGTATGAGCTATTCCGGTCTGAACTTCCATCCCAAGAGAACGAAGGTGATTCGCCACCTTTTCTGCGGTTCGAAATTCCCGGTTAGACAATTCTGGGTTTTGATGAAAATCACGGCGCCATTCGATAACCTTTCGTTCTAAGCGATTTGCCAGGTCATCAATCTGACTGTTTAGGTAATCTGGTGTTTGGGCAGCGGTTACACTAAGGGCTAAAAGCCCACCGATAATTCTATTCATGGGGTGCTTTCTATTAATATTTCTTCAAATCTCCATCTCGACGCTTGGCTTTTTTCACCATATTCTCAACATCCTTCAATAGCTGCTTTGCGTCATAAACAATTCCATCCTTGATTGTGTATTTTATACCACCTGACCGGATCACCTCATTGTTCTCATTTATCTTCACTGCACCAGTACCATAGAGCACTTTAAAGTTTTCCAACGGATTCTCATCTACGATGACAAGGTCAGCGAGATTCCCTGTCACAATGGTCCCAAAATTGGGTTTTGTACCCAATGGCTTGTGCAATGTTTCAGCTCCATGGAGAGTTGCAGCACGAACCACTTCTAAAGGATGAAATCCTGCCTCCTGCAGAAGTTCGAGTTCTTCAATATAACCAAAGCCATAGAGTTTATAGATAAAGCCACTGTCTGAACCTGTGGTGACTCTGCCGCCGGCATTTTTATATTCATTCAAGAATTGCATCCAAACTTGATAGAATTTTTTCCATGCAATTTCATCGTGAGTAGTCCAATTGAACCAGTAGGATCCATGAGCAATTCGGCTGGGTGTATAGAAATCCCATTGTGCCGGTAATGTGTATTTATCATGCCAATCTGCATTGCGAGCCTGCATCACATCGCGACCAGCAGCATAAATAGTCATGGTAGGATCCATGGTTAGATCCAACTCAATCAATTCGTTTTTCAATGCTTCCCATTTTTCTCCATTGGGCTTTACCAAGCTCCACTGGCGGGCCACTTGTCCAAAACGATGCTGTTCATCATTATAGTTCATATCCACCGGCCAAGGCTGAATATCATTACTTTCATACATGGATTCAAAGAGGCCATAGAAATGGGTTTGAGTACCTAAACCAAGCCGGGCCGCATCAATCGTGTTCATTCGGGCCACGCCAGTCTGTGCTAGGTGAGCGGTGGTGCCAAGATTTTGTTTTTTTGCTTCGTCAATTAAGGCTTCCATAATTTGAGGCTCAAAGGCACCAAGCTTGAGGCCATCTATACCTTTTTTGGCTGCATAGCGAACCCATTTCCGCGCAACTTCAGGATCTTGATAAACCGAACCGCCCTTCCAATCCTTGCCCTGTCCCGGGCGCTGATAGGCCCAAATCCTGGGCGCTGTAATTTCGTTTTTTGCTGATCTCTCTTTTTCGCTGAGACTAAATTCCATATTTGCAAGCCCAACACCGCGCACTGTGGTTACACCATGGGCTAGCCAAAGTTTATATACATACTCTGTTTCGGGAGCTTTCACTACACTACCTGCATGGACATGCATATCAACAAATCCAGGCAGTACAAAAGAACCATGAGCATCGATCTCATGGTCTCCTGCCTCCGGTCTGCGCTTTTCATTGATAGGTACGCCAGGATAACCAACGCTACTTACAGATGCAATTTTGTTACCTTCAATTACAATATCCACTGGCCCTCTTGGTGGACCTCCAGCGCCATCGATTAAAGTAGCGCCACGGATTACAAGCCTATTGTATGGACCATCTCCTTCAGCTCGATCTGGGCCTGGTACAATCCCATCCCTGTTCGACTGAGCCATAGCCAAAGCCAGGCTGAAAATAAGATATAATGAAATCAGTTTGATATGTTTCATAATATTTCCTTCTTTTTATTAAGATTCCCTACTCAAGCGAATCAAAAAATGCCCAATAATATAATCACAACAAAGTGGATAATTCATTAATCCTTTTAATAGATTTTTTATAGATTCTATGATGACCTCTATTTTGTGCTCCCTTGGCATAAATAGATAATTTTTGGATTAGCATTTCTCGAACTAATCGTTTTTGATCGGTCGTAAGATTGATCAACATTAATTTTTCCAGTACATTAATACGGTAGGATTCTATACCGCCTTTAACATTTGAAAGCTGATCTTTGTATCCACCATATTTTATGATTAGTGGCTCGTTTAAATAAAGGGTGGGATATCTAGCAGTAACCCGTAACCATAGGTCGTAATCCTCACATACCCGCAATTCTTTATCGAACCAGCCAGTTTTATCTAATATTGATTTTTGAAACAATACTGATGAAGGAGATATGCGGCACATATCCAAACATTTTTCAAATATATGTCCACCATATTTCTGATGCTTTTTCATCTGATTAACCCGCACGCCATTTCGAACCCAAATCTCCTCTGTATGACAAAATTTATGATCTGGCTTTTCTTGAATCGCTTTCACCTGATTTTCAAGTTTTTTAGCATACCATTCATCATCCGAATCAAGCAATGCAATCCATTTTGAACTGGATAATCTAATTCCCTTGTTTCTAGCGCTACTCACACCTTGATTCAATTGTTTTACAAAATTAACTAAAGGAAAATTTTCTAAAATGTACTCCATTGATCCATCAGAAGATCCGTCGTCAACAACAATAATTTCTGCTGGTGTATAAGTTTGTTCTAAAACGGATCGGATGGCTCGGCCAATCCATCTCCGGCGATTATAGGTCGGAATTACAACCGATATCTGGAAATTCTTACTCAAATAATGATGTGGGATATGCTCCCGAATCTACTCGTCTTTGAATCTGGTCAATAACATAGGCTCTATCTTTTTTATAGGTTATCCCAAACCAGGACGCGGCGCTGGGTAGAATATGGACACTTTCCTGACCCGATTGTATTAATTCATTTACAACGGAGGGGATCAAGAATTCACTTCTCAACTCATGTCCTTCTTCCCCCAAAAATTCTACAAATTTTTCTTCCAGATAATCAAATAGAATAGGCGTAAAACCCCACATATTCATTGATACAGGTTCACTGCCATCTAGTTCGATATTTTGGTTTGATGAAATACTATTTCCTGTTTTCTGTAGATCTTCCGTTTCGATTACTGTTTCCAATTTTCCATCTTTTACTGTACAAAGCCCTCGTGTTACTCCGCCGAAAATAGATAGTGTATTTTCTAATCGAAAAGCCACCATGCTGAATGAATCTCCATCACTCTTATAATAGTCTGCAATAGCTTGGAATGAATCCTTTCCATAAAAATCATCACCATTAATGGCTGCAAATGGTTCTTGGATTAAATCTTTAGAAGCCAAGATTGCCTGCCCTGTTCCCCAGGGTTTTTCTCGGCCATCAGGACATATAAATCCGCCGGGCAAATCATAAATATACTGAAATGCAAATTCAACTTTGATTTTGTCGGCATATTTATCCGTTACTTGGGATTTGAATTGATCTTCAAAATCTTTTCGAATAATAAAAACTACTTTGTTAAATCCAGCACGAATCGCATCATATACGGAATAGTCAATAATGGTTTCGCCATTGGGTCCTACTGCATCCAGTTGTTTCAATCCGCCATAGCGTGACCCCATCCCTGCGGCCATAACTAAAAGGGAAATATTTTGCATGAATTGTCTTTCAGATTGGAATTATATGTTCGTTAAAATCAGCTTAGTTTACTTCACCTTTGAATGGATGTAAAATAAAAAGAATCATGAAATAGGTAAAAATAGTCTTGAATTGGTGATTCATTGTAGATTTTAATAATCATGAAAAAATTCTTTTAGTACTCCTCATTTATTCTTCATCAACCTTTTCACAATCCAGTGTCATAGAGTAAGCAGGGTATATCCTTGCCCAACAGGCTGCTTTCGGGGGATTAAGCTATTTGGTCACCAAAGAAAAAGTTTACGGTCATCTGCTTGTGGGTGCAATCGATATATTTTTTGTTTACGCTGGGATTCAAAATGGATTGCAAAAAGAGCTCGATGCCTAGCAGATTTGCTATTACTTGCTATCCACAGGCTTCCTGGCCAAAGCTGGTTATGCAACTTATTTTGGGGAAAAACATTTGGACAAAAAACGATTTTGGGTTAACTATGTGGCTTATAATGTATTGGTCTATTCAGGATATTTTTTGGATTCCCTTAATGGACCACCAACCGGTTAATCTATCCGCGTCCCCTCATCGGGCTCAATGATATAAGCCTTCCCTCCAACTTTTTCAATCGCTTCTGCCACCTTTTCAGGATCATGAGGCGCATAAGCGAACATACATCCGCCACCGCCGGAACCATTGATTTTTCCACCAAGCGCCCCTCCATTTAAAGCAGCATCCATCATGGATTCAATTTTGGGTGTGCTCACTTGGAGTACATCCCGTAAAACTTCATGGTGATAAGATAACAGGCGGCCGATGGATTCATGATTAGGATTATCTTTTTCTAATTCCGCTAAACCCTCATACAATAAATTTCTATTCCCAAGTGTACCATTAAATAGTTCAATTTCATCTGAATTGAGATCGGATAGATTGGCGCTTTCATCCAAGTTTTGAATTGTTGAATTTGGGTTTTTATTCTTTAATTTTTGAATGATATCAATTCTTGAATCCCGACAACGTCTTAATATTTCGATGGTACCTTTTGGCTCACAAGAGTCGCCCAAAACAAATGATCCCAAGTTTGCTTTTAATGAACGGATGGAAATTATTGGTTCAGATTCCAAATAAATTAAATGCCCCATTGCAGTGGTATATTGATCCATCATACCACCCGGCTCATTGAATTCTGCCACTTCCGCCATATATGCCAATTCTCCAATCTTTTGCTGATCCATATCAAAAGGTTCATCTGCCATTTTTGATAAAAAGTGAATCCAGCTTACATTGATAGCTGAAGATGAACTGGTCCCGGACCGGATAGGTATATCACTCGACAATTCACATTCAAACCCTGAAGAAAATGTTAACCCATCTCTATGACATATATTGATACCACTTTTAAAATAATCACGAGGCTTGGTATATGAAAGGTCATCCAATGAAAAAGTTTCAATATCATTTAGGTCCGGTTTATGGATGATTACTTTTTTGTCACTCCTTTTGGTACCTTTTATCCTTGCTCGCAGGGAAATGCCCATAGCAATCACAGGGAGTCCAAGGTAATCCTGATGTTCGCCAAAAATGCAAATTCGACCCGGTGTACTTATTTCCATACTTTGAATAAACCTATAGACGCGAACACGCCCAGTCCTACAATAAGCAACCCGCTACCCGTCTCGCCATATATCAATTGTCCCACACCGAGTAAAAATCCATAAACGGCAGTACACCCGAGCACCATTAACAGGATCCCTTTTGGAACGGGCCAAGGTTTATGGGAAATCCCGCTGCTATATCTTGACCAACCGGGACCACCAGGGTTCACTTTCTTAACAAAATTCTGCAATGTTTCATCATCATCCGGTGGAGTGAAGTATGTGGCAATGATCCAAACAATTGTTGTGAGTATGGCACTAATAACGATCTTTTGCCATCCTTCTAAACTTGAATCGCCAAAATTAAAATAGCCAGCTATAATGATAGAACTGATCATGGCTACGATCTCTGTATAGGCATTTATCCGCCACCAGAACCAACGGAGTATGTAAATCAATCCTGTACCTGCACCAATCATGAGCAATAAGGTAAATGCCTGCCCTGCGCTGGTGAGCATAAGACCTAAGCCAGCACCCATTATAATGGATAAAATCGTAAAGAGGCGACCAACATTCACTAAATGTGATTCTGAGGCGTCAGGCTTAATGAAGCGGTGATAAAAATCATTCACCAAATAACTGGCTCCTAAATTCAATTGTGTACTCATGGTACTCATGAATGCAGCAATCAATGAGGCGGCTACCAGCCCTAACAATCCGGGTGGAAGAAGTGTCAACATGGCAGGATAGGCTACATCGTGGCCCAGTTTATCCGCCGGTAAATTGGGAAATGCTTTTTGAATATCACTTAATTCAGGGAATACAATCAAGGAAGCAAGGGCAATTAAAATCCACGGCCATGGACGTAAGGCATAATGGGCCACATTAAACAAAAATGTTGCACCCACTGCATTTTTTTCATCCTTGGCAGAAAACATGCGCTGGGCGATATAGCCGCCACCGCCGGGCTCTGCACCAGGATAATAGCTAGCCCACCATTGGACAGCCAAAGGCACCAGCAGAACAGGCACCCATGCATTTGGATCAGACATATCCGGAATCAAGGCCAGTTTATCAGATACATTCGCATGTGAGATCAGATTAGATAGTCCACCAATTTCCGGTAATCCCAGAATATAAAACATGCCCCATATTGAGCCGATCATGGCCAGGGAAAATTGAATAAAATCTGTGATGATAACTGCCTTCAATCCGCCTAATGCTGAATAAGCCAAAGTAATAGAGCAGGCAATGGACATGGTAAGCCAACCGGGCCAACCCAGAACAATTTCACCAAATTTGATTGCAGCTAAACTCACGGCACCCATGACCAATACATTGAATATCAAACCCAGATAAAGGGCTCGAAATCCTCGCAAAAAGGCAGCTGCACTACCACTGTATCGTAATTCGTAAAATTCAATGTCAGTCAATACTTCAGAACGACGCCACAAATTTGCATAGACAAAAACCGTTAACATCCCAGTCAGTAAAAAAGCCCACCAACCCCAATTCCCAGAAACACCATTTTGCCGAACCAAATCTGTCACAAGGTTTGGTGTATCGGTGGAAAAGGTGGTGGCCACCATGGAGACCCCCAATAGCCACCAGGGCATATTTCGACCCGCTAAAAAAAAGGATTTTGTGTCTTGACCTGCTTGGCGCGACACCCAAAGGCCGATTAGAAGTGATAGGGCGAAATAGGCGCCAACGATGGTCCAGTCTAGTGTTGATAACGTCATATGTTCTTTTGATTAATTGTTTTTAATACCGATCATCCAATCCAAAGATTGGCTGATTGGTTTTCCATTTTCCGCGAGTGAAATCAGGGATTTTCACTGAAATGCTATTCAGTTTAATAGATTTTTCTGACAGAGGTACGATCACGCTCATACTAACAGCGTCATAGACATCAATTACCGGTTGTTGATTTCCCTTCAATGATTCTACAAACGCTCGGATAATAAAGAAATCCATGCCCCCATGACCAGCACCGGATGCATCAGCTTCATATTTTTTCCAAAGTGGATGGTCATATTCTTTCATATATGCTTCATCGGCCTCCCACCTGTGTGATTGGGGGCTCCGTCCTTCAATGTATATTGAATTGTTGTCTTTCATCCATAATCCTCGAGTACCCTGAACTCTAAAATTAAGTGAATAAGGTCGTGGTGAATTGGTATCATGACTCAGCATAATGGTTTGGCCATTTTCACATTTGATTACTGTGGTGATCACATCACCCAATTTAAATTCCACTTTTGAATTGGGATGATCCTTGCCTCCATTATCCACAACATATTTATGCAGTCCGCGGGCTTGGGTTGCTGTGGATGTGAGGTGTACCATGCGATTTCCACGGTTGATATCCAGCATGGGACTTACCGGTCCTAACCCATGCGTTGGATACAGATCTGCGTTACGATCGACAGAATGTTGTGTTCGCCACGCTGCTTCTGAGAATCCTTTCTCACCAAATTCCACACCGCCACCATAACCTTGAACACCATCATTGAATTTGACATGGCGAAGGTCATGTTGGTATCCTCCTTGGCAGTGAAGCAATTCACCAAACAATCCTTGGCGCACCATATTCAACACGGCCATGATATCCCTCCGGTAATTCACATTTTCCATGATCATACAGAGTTTGCCTGTTTTTTCAGATGTATTTACCAAATCCCAGCATTCTTTTACAGTGAGTGCAGCAGGAACTTCCGTGCCTACATGGAAGCCATTGTCCATAGCCGCAATAGACATAGGGTGGTGCCAGCGCCAAGGTGTAGCTATATAGACCCCATCCAAATCTTCATTGGAAACCATATTGCGAAAATCTTCAGGTCCATCATTGTAGATTTTGGGTTCAGGGCGGCCTTTTTTATCAAAAACTTTTAAAGCCATATCAATCATACGGTCATCAATATCACATATGACGGGTACGTCCACATCGGATCGATTCAGCAACAACCCAATCATTCCTTGACCACGAAAACCGGTGCCAATGACGCCAACACGGACTTTTTCGGAAGACCCAAAGAGTTTGTTGGGTATAATTGTTGCTGCCATGCTGGCAGTTGCGATTGTTTTTATAAACTTTCGCCTATGGATTTTATTAGACATAAAATTTCCTCATGGGTTTAGTTTCAAATCTTTTATATGAAATCGAACTGACAATATATAGGGACTCTCTCCTTCTTTCCAGTGACCATAAGTTGTAGTTACAATATCACCCGTAGGCAATATTTCCACACCAGGATATGCACAATCCCATTTATGTTTATTATCTTTGATTCGAATTCGGAATTCTCCCGGTTACCCTAGAACGATGTCATTAAAAGTACCAACCCATCCTATCCAATCTCCTTGTGTAGGACTGT
>DKLW01000005.1:0-5494 GCA_002455835.1 Fidelibacterota bacterium UBA6630
CACAAAACTAATGGATACAACAATAATTTGAGCGTTTTGAGCGTTTTATTATTTAGTTCCGATAATCTAATGGTGGCTTTCTTTCCCCAAGCATTGAGTAATAATTAAAGTTTGGCCCTCTTCGTTCTATTAGTTCAATTTTTGCATCTTTTACAATTTTTGGGTTTTCGTAAATATCAACCGCAGCACCAGCTATAGTTTTTGCAGCCACCATCATTCCTTTCATACCTATACTCATACCACCGGCGGCAACTGCCTGCCAAGTGTGAGCCGATGTGCCTGGAATCCAAGTGGCAGTACGGAGACCCGCAGTTGGGACCATCCAGCTTACGTCTCCCACATCTGTTGAGCCTTTCCCTCTTGAAAATTTATATGGCTGAATTGTAGCTGAGGATTCTAACTCTATATTCGGATTTCGCAACGTTGAATATATTTGTTTGGCGAAATCTTTTTCCTGACGAGAATAAGATACACCACCAATGGCTGTAAGGTTATTATACATGATCTTTTGAGTGACTTCATTAGCTAAAACTGGTCTGTTACCATGAATTATCTCGTATTCAAGTCGGGTATCAGTGCCAAGTGCGGCACCTTCTGCTGCCTTGATTAAACGACTCCAGATATTTTCCAAAATGTCTACATTAAAATCACGAACATAATAAAATACCTCTGCATAATCTGGTACAATATTAGGCGCATTTCCGCCACGAGTTATAACATAATGGATACGTGAACCATCGGGAATATGCTCCCGCATAAGATTCGCCATATGATTCATAGCCTCTACGGCATCCAATGAAGATCGACCCTTTTCTGGAGCGCCTGCCGCATGTGCTGAATAACCATAAAAACGAAATTTCGCAGAACGGTTAGCCATAGTTGTGCCAGGGTTTGCGGCATTACGATCGGATGCGTGCCAATGCAAAACAATATCCACATCATCAAATAATCCTGCACGAACCATATATACTTTCCCAGAACCACCCTCTTCTGCTGGTGTGCCGTAGAGACGTACGGTCCCTTTTTGACCATTGGCTTTTAAATAATCTTTTACTGCAATGGCCGCCGCCATGGAGGCAGTGCCAAATAAATGATGGCCGCATGCATGGCCGGCGCCGCCTTCAACTATTGACTTTCGTTCTGTGGCTACTGCTTGAGAAATACCCGGCAGTGCATCGTATTCTGCTAAAATACCAATAATGGGCTTACCGGAACCATATTCTGCTACGAAAGCAGTTGGAATTTCTGCCACACCCGATTCAATGCTAAATCCTTCATCAGATAAAGTTTGTTTGAGCAAACCGGCACTTTTTTCTTCCTGATATCCTACTTCTGCCCATTTCCAAATTGATGTGGCGATTTGTTCATATTCCTTTGTTCGTTTTTCAAGGGACTTATTAACAGCCTTTTTGCTGGTTTGGCCAAAACTAAATTGAGAAATGAGAAAGATGATAGTCAATCCATAGGCCAACAATCGTTTGAATTTTTGCAACTTAACCTCCTGTAATGTTCATTAATTTCCTACAGAAGTTATGGGACACATGTGAAATCCTAAAGAAACAATAAAAATGGTGTAGAGACGTACCGACAAATCGGGACAATGCATCTATACGAGAAAGTCTCGAACGGGTATGTAGAGAGGATCCATCGGATCGTCTCTACAGCATTAATTATTTAATGGATTATCCAATCGCTGATTGATCCACCGATTTAAACCGTAGAATACACCAATGACAATCCCCAACTGGACCACGCATGTAGCCACACTATAAAGGGAGGTTGGGTCATACCAATCATCTGGAGCATAGACGGCTGCAGAAAGCCACATCCACCATGAAAAGAGGGCAACACCAATGACTGGGACAACATAGTTAATGACCGGTTGCCACCACCTCGGGAATAACCAATCATCTTCACTGTCGAGGGTGACCTCCGTAATGATTTTTTGTAAGCCATATTTAATGGCAGCGAATGCCACAAATACACCTGACAGCATGAGGGCAACTCCCCATACAAAGTCCTGGTTGCTCAATAAATCTATATTTTTTGCAGAAGGAATACCCATAATAAAACAAAC
The DNA here is from genome assembly GCA_002455835.1 of Fidelibacterota bacterium UBA6630. Lineage (GTDB taxonomy): Bacteria > Fidelibacterota > Marinisomatia > Marinisomatales > TCS55 > TCS55. The sequence continues at coordinate 2,078 of DKLW01000005.1, forward strand.
ACCAACAATCCAGCCGACTGCCGTTTTACGAGGAACACCCATGTCTCTCAGATTTCTTACCGCCAATTCCAACATGGAAATCAAAGATGAAAACCCTGCAAAAGTAAGCCCCATGAAAAAGAGAATGGCCAATGGCTTACCGAAAGCCATTTTTGCAAATAATTGGGGCATCCAAATGAAAGTCAATCCAGTAGCGGCAGGACCGGATGTTTTCATGACTCCCAAAATTTCACCTTTGGCCATGCCCATTTCATTTCCTAGGATGGAGAATACTGTACTGAAAACCATTATGGCGGCCAATAGGGAAACGAGGTTATTTCCAATTGCTGTTGTGAAAGCATTTTTTATTAATCCATAACGCTTACGGATATAAATGGCATATGTGAGGAATAAACCCCAGCCGGCCCCTGTATCCCATGCATTTTGGGTCAAGGCTTCTAACCAGATGCGCGGATCCCGCAGTTGCCCCCAATCGGGAGTAAATAAGTATGAAATGCCGGACATGGCGCCGGGCAGTGTAATGGCCCGAATCACCGAAATCAGAACAATCCCCAATAAAGTAGGAATTAAAATTTTATTCACTTTTTCAATAGACGAGACACCCTTATAAATAGCAAATCCACCCACACTCATGGCCACTGCATGAAACAGGATGGGGAAGGAACCATTTTGGAATTGATTCCACAATGACATGGATGCATCGGTGGTATTAGGCAAGTCTGAAAAGGTCATACTGCCGAAATAGAAGATATTCCAACCCACCACAACTGAATAGTAAAATGCAATAGCTGTGGCAACAAAACCAATGAATCCCCCTAAAAATGCAAATGGCTTTCCCATAAAATGGGCGAATGCACCGATGGTGCCTTTTCTGGACGTCCGCCCCATGACATATTCAACGATAATAAGAGGGATACTCCACAAAAAGAGAAAAATAATCCACGCAATGAGGAATGAGCCAGCACCATCATCGCCGCCATTAGAAGCGGCAATCCGTGGGAAGCGCCAGATATTCCCAGTACCAACGGCAATACCCAGGGCGCTGACTAAAAATGCAAATCGTGATGAAAATCGTGGTGTTGAATCAGACATTTACTTTCCTTTTAATTTTTATGTGTTGCTACCCAATCTTTGATTTGTTCTTCCAATACTCCCAATGGCACCGAACCGTTGCCGAGTACTGTATCGTGGAAATCTCTTACATCAAATTGTTTCCCCAATTCTATTTCAGCATATTGTCTCAATTCTTTTATTTTCAGCTCACCTATTTTATAGGACAATGCTTGACCGGGCCATGCGATATATCGATCCGTTTCTGTTGTGCATTCATGGATAGGTAAAGCAGTATTGCTGGATAAATAATCAATTACCTGTTGCCTTGACCATCCCATTGCATGGAGCCCTGTATCTACTACTAAACGACAGGCTCGCCACATTTCGTAGGTCAAGCGGCCAAAATTGCTGTATGGATCTGTATAAAAGCCTGCTTCGATCCCAAGATATTCACTATACAGACCCCACCCTTCACCAAATGCTGATAAGTATAGATCTTTGCGAAATTCAGGAAGGTCGGTCAATTCAGATGCGATCGAATTTTGAAGATGGTGTCCGGGCACACCTTCATGCAGTGTCAAAGCTTCCAGGTTATATAAAGGACGTATATCCAACTTATAGGTATTTACCCAATAATATCCCGGTTCTTTGCTCCCTTCTGCTGGACCCACATATCGTCCCCCCGTGTACTTTGGTGCCAGATCATCTGGTACCGGGGCCACGCCATAGGGTAACCTCGGTAATTTATTGAATAAGGAAGGTAACTTTGCATCCATACGCTTTGCAATAAAGGAAGCTTCTTTTAACAATGCTTGTGGTGTTTTGGCATAAAACTGGGAATCTGTTCTGAGAAAATTAAGGAAATCAGAGAAGCTACCCTCAAAATTGACGGATGCTATTATGTCATCCATTTCACTGCGTATCCTGGCTACTTCTTTTAAACCAATCTCATGAATTTCCTGAGCAGACAAATCCAATGTAGTAAAATGGTTAATCTTGAAATTATAATAGTCAATTCCCCCTGGTAATTCAGACGCACCTAAAGTTTTACGTGCATTAGGATAATATTCATTTAGAAAAAATTCAAGAAAAGCAGCATATGCGGTTACAGCACCATTCATCACTGCATGCTTACCCCGTTCCTTTATTTCTGATTGTTGCACACCAGTAAACGAATTAGGTAATGACTGGAATGGTTCATAAAAAGCACTTTGTTCAGGAGAGTCCACCACATGGGTTTTCATGGTTACTTCATATCCATTTAATACCACTTGAGGAATGGTAACGCCCAACTTAATTCCAATACGCATATTAGCAATTTGCTCATTGAAATATCTTGGAAAGTCTAACAGGCGACCAATATAGTTTTCATAATCCTCAATCGTATTAAAGGGCATGGCCTTATACAATCGGGCCAGTCCCGTATGAAAACCGGAATCAGCATTAAAAGGTATCAAATGATCTTTATATTCGATTCCCTTAATACGGCTATTAACAATCCGTCTAAATATTTTATGGTTTACCCTATCTTTTTTTGAGAGAGTTTTTAATTTAATTATATCTAAACGATCTAAAATAGACCGCCAGAAATTCAGATTGTTTTCCATTTGATTTTCCGAGACAGATGGCATGCGATCATTGGACGTGTGGATTCCAGCATATGTGGCACTGATTGGATTTGAATCCAATTGGTATTGTCGGGCATCGGAAAATATTTGATATAATTCGGCGGTTGAATCCTGCTTCACACATGACAGAAATAAGACCATGAGACAAAAGTGGATATACCCTTTTATTGGGATGCTATGTTTCAATTTACTCTCTTCATAGGGGTATAAGTGTAATATAAGCCCGTACTTTTTACAATATATAAAATCTATCTGATATAGATTTAAATCCTTAAGAATGAAAAGGTTATTGATTCAGCGTAAAGCCACCAGATGAGCTAACACCTGCAAAGGTGCTCCAATACCACCCACCACTAATTACTTCACTAAAATATGCAGTAAAGAATACATTATTATCTGCCCATCTGGGATTCAAATTGACATAGAATTGATCATTTTTGATATAACCAGAGAGTTTGCCGCTACCCACCTGAGGACCTATTTCATTTTGGGTAAAACCATCTTTCGCTTCGATGGTCCATGCCCCTGTTAATGTGGAATCGGGCTCAATGGTGAATTCAATTGTCCCCTCGGCACAAACACGGAGACTCTTACCATAATAGGCGATGTATTGGTAGGGTTTATATTCTGCCTTTTCTTCTTCGCAGGCGGTGAAAATCAATAATGAAATTAAGAGTAATTGGAATTGCCTCTTAAAGTTCACTCTACTCCAACATCCCTTTTATATGCTTCATAT
>DKLW01000005.1:5900-49927 GCA_002455835.1 Fidelibacterota bacterium UBA6630
CGAAAGAATCGGTCATAGGGTGATTGATATCTGGGATCCTTCGAATGAGGACGACCCATATCACAATCGAATGCACAGAGAATAGCCGCACCATGTTTAAATAATCGTTTGTTTAATTCATCACTGGTCATCCCCTCCGGCAATTCGAGCCAATGGTAGAATCCACCATTCCCGGTATATACACCTAAGCCCATTTCTTTGAAAGCGCTGCCGTAACGCTCCCGCTGCCAATTATAGTGTTCCTCCACTGCTTTGCGCGCTTTTTTCACACGGTTTGGCTCTAGCAGTTTCACAGCGTAATGTTGAGAAGGATGGCTCACGCCCCCCATCCCAAAACTGGAATAATTGGCCATAATTTCAATATTGGCTTTGCTAGCGATGATCCATCCAATGCGAATTCCTGGGGATTGGAGCCCCTTTGTGCACGCACCGGCGAGAAATACATTGCTGTTGTCTAAATCCTGCACATACTCGATACCGCTCACCGATGGCGAGTGAAACATTTCATATGCTTCATCCAGTAAAATACCATTCCCTGGCTGTTCAGCCATTTTAATCAATGCGTTCAACTCCTCGCCATACCGTGTTTGGCCGGAAGGGTTGTGTGGATTAGATATAATTGGCATCAAACCGGTACCGCCCTCAAGGCCTGATCGGTCAAAATACTCTTGATTACTGGGATGAAAATTATTTTCTTTGGTGAAAGGAACAGTTTCATATGCCGTATCCGTATTGGTCAAGATGTCCAAATATGCAGGCCATTCGATATTGCCGATTCTAACTTTCACATGTTTTTTGAGGAAGGCCATGACTGTATAAATTCCCGGTCGGCCTCCGGCAAATACCATAATATTTTCTGGCGTAATAGATGAGCCGTATTGGGAATTGTAATAATCGCCAATCGCCTCCCGCAGCTCAGGGTGACCCCATGCTTTGGGATAAAATCGATCTTCCCAGGTGACTGTTACATTTGCAGGCAATTCGGGCCCACCAAATTTCTCTAATGGTGTGGTCAGGGGAAATCCTTGAGACCATGGATGGGTTCCTTCTTCCCCCATAAATCGGCCAAAAGAATCCTTGAAAGCATAGAGTGTTTCGTAAATGCCCATGGGCGGAATGTGATTTAAAAAAGATTGATAGCTTGACATAGTTTCTTTCTAATTATTTTAATTGGACCACACTCCAAAACCTTGATTCCGCAATTGCTCTGCGACCATTTTTTCGATGGCTTCTGCATCCTTTCGGGTAGGAATAGGATTGTATTTTTCATAGAGATCGGGGCGGAGTTTAAGTCCAAACTTTTTTGCATATTGATTGGACTTATACCCTTCTTTATGTTGTTCAAACCTGACATCAGGCTTTCGAGATGATTGCCCCACATAAACGCAAGGGTTGTTCATAAAATATTTCGGGTTTTCTTTGCGAAATTTTTTGATATCCGCCACCGTAAAATCTAATTCAATGACATATACGTAATATTTTTTCTTCAAAGAAGATATCAACCGTATAATTTCATCAAATTATCATATCCACCAATGGCTTCACCATCAATCACGATTTGAGGCACAGTCATGGCTTTCCCCACTTCTAATAACTTAGATCGATCCCAGCCTTTTTCTTCAATATTAATTTCTTCAAATTCCCAGCCTTTTTCTTCAAAAAACCGCTTGGCTGATTTGCAGTACGGACACCAGTTGGTGGTATACATTTTAATATCTTTCATATTATCCCCCTGATAAATTTTTAATTCTATTTTTGATTTTGGTCATTTAATCCCAATCATAATTATGAAATTTAATTCAATATGTGGAATTTATTTTAGGCTTATCCTATTCATTCCTTTGCTGTATTTAAGTTATAAATAAAAAAGCCCCATCCGGTTCCATTCAGATGGGGCTTTGAAATTGAGTGGGGCTGGCAATCAGCCTTCATATTTTTCTGCAACAAGGATGAGTTTATGAATGGCAAATAATCCACCCAGAGATAAAACCCATCCAATCACAAAATAAAATACTTCCATTGATTTAATTCCTTTTGGTTGCTAAAAATTGTCGGCGAATTTAGGACATTCAGTTTTTCTACGAAATAATTCCTTTCACCTGAACCAACATATAATACGGGGCTAAAACTTAGAAAATTCCTCATCCTTAAATACATCGGATATCTTGCCACCCCTTGCCTTAACGCTACAGGTATTATTTTTGCCCAAGGATAAATGTTATAAATTAAAATGAAGTTAAATAATTTTTATTAGTTAGGGCGCCCCGAATTTACTCTGCGACCACTTCTATCCCTGCCGGCACCTTGCCTCATTCGAGCATCACGTTGGGATTTCAATTTCTTCTTATATTTTTTGAATTGTTTTTTCGACAACACACTCTTCACAGCAGAGTCTCGTTTTTCCATGAGTTCCATGGCTATTTCGCGCATGGCTATCCGGTTTCTGCCATCGCTATTTCGGATGTCCATGAGTTCACTTCGAAAATTATCTTGGATGATTTGCATTTGTTTGGCTTGTTCCTTCGACAATTCGAGCTCTTTTTCCCAATTGACAGGAGGTGGTGGTTGCATGGCCCCGCCCCGTTGCATATTTTGGGCGATACCCATGGATAATAGGCATAAAAATAAAATTGATTTGCGACTGTATGAATGCATCATGATCCTTCCTAGGTTTCGGTATAATTTAGGCGATTAGACAGACGCCATCCAAAATAGTTAAATAAAAGAGGGCCGAAATAATCGACCCCTGAATAAAGATTAATTAATTTATGGTTTATTTTTTCGGGACAAAGTTCAACGCTAATGAATTAACACAATATCGTAATCCCGTTGGTTTTGGACCATCTTCAAATACGTGGCCCAAATGAGAATCACAAGTGGCACAGGTAATTTCAGTTCGGATCATACCAAAACTTAAATCTTGTTTGGTATTCACTTTGGTTTCATCCAATGCGTCAAAAAATGCAGGCCACCCTGAACCGGAATCGTATTTGGTTTCAGAACTGAATAATTCAGACTCGCACCCAGCACAAGTATAGGTCCCTTTTTCTTTATGCTTATAATATTTCCCTGTAAAGGCGGCTTCCGTACCTTTTTCTCTCAGGATTTGGTATTCTTCAGGTGTAAGGCAGGTTTGCCATTCTGCATCGGTTTTAACGACTTTTTCCATAAGCTGTCCTTTGGGTACCTTTTTTTGGGTTTGGCCGAAAAGAATAGCCCCTGCCAATAAGAGTGAAGCGATGTTTAGTGATTTTTTCATAACAAATTTTCCGTTTATGCTCCGTTACACAAATTTACAAAAAACACATCCATCTTTATTCATTCCATCTATCCAATCCTGACCTTCGTTCATTTTTCTGGCGGCGTTCCTGTCCAGATCTTTTATCGGTTGACACAGGTTGATCTTGATTCCGCCGGTCGTTGCCATTTCGACGTTCTCCTTGACGTCGATCGTTGCCACGATTATTTATTGAATTTATCATCATAAATTAATACCATATTTTAGTTACGGTAAAACATACATAATAATTTCGATTTAATCAAAAACCAATTGCACCCCGCCTTGTCCTGTATTTGGCTGGTAATAATAGTTAAAAGTAATGGGCATGGGCAATCTCAAATCGAAAAATCCACCGAGATCAAAGGTAACACCTGCACCCACTGAAATCATGGTCCGTTGAGAATCCACACTCGCTACACGGCCAAATATATTTCCCCGAATACGTTTAAGGTAGGTTAAACCAAATGGGGCGGACCAATCTGGGTAGACTAATGGTAATTTATAACGCAACCTGCCCTGCCAACCAGATGAAAAGGATCGCCAGGAATAACCAGAAGGAAAATGGAATTTGGACAGAAAAATATGATCACCCTTATTGGACTCATATTGGAATCGAGTATCAATAAAATCATGCTTCCAAAATCCTTTAAATCCATAAATCAGCCGCAAAGATATCTGCTGACCTTGCCATAAACCGCCAAATGGAGAACTGCCACCATATCCATATATTTGCCAGCCGGGATTACCCAAATCTCTTATTGCGGCTTCATCCAAAGATGAATAAGCGCCTTCCACATAAATAGGCAGAATTCCTCCATTCCGATCATCCATTGATTGAGAAGAGGCTACTTTTACATTGGGGGGAATATGTAAAAAATCAAAATGGTACATGGTTTTTTTCCGCAATGTGTATATGGAGCCTAATTTGACGTAAGCAAATCGGTTATTGATTCCCCTAATTTGATTTGCCAATGGCAGAGATGTGGATAATTTTATGACAGATTCTGACCACTTTTCATTTAGGTGAAAGACCAGTGAGTCTTTCACTCGTCCTTCATCAAATTTTTGGACGAATTTTCCATGATTTATATTTCGATTCATCCACCCAAATTCCACATCAATGATCGGATAAAATTTGCGAATTGTGGATCGTAATCGATTTTCTCTTATCCCTTCATTCTGATTGAAAACCATTTCACCAGTGAATGATAATGTACCTAAAATATTATCAGACTGAATCCCAAGTGTAGGATCAAAATCATCATTGAAAATATATCGGCTATGGAAATTAAAAAGTGTATTCACTCCATTATAATCTGTCGCTTTATAGTTTTGTTCTGGCATATCCTGATCAAAAATAGAATGGGTATTATATTCTGTTAAATGACCGGTACGAACTGTTCGGTAATCTGAATTAATTTTCGTCCAACTGGATGGCTGAAGTGGTAGCATCCCAATCCCATCACCCATTTGGGAATAATCATTAAACAGTAAATATCCTTCTGGTGTAACCGATGGATTATATGCGCCAATCGGTCTGGATGTGACTTGAAATAACTCTTCGGTTTTTACATGTCTTGCCAATATTTGGTCGATGCCATTGATTTGGGATTCATATAGTATAAAATCCTGATAAAATATGGGATGGTTAATCTGTTGCCAAGTTTCAGGAATCACCACATCAAATTGCCTATCCTTAATTCGATAAATATATAAGGCCCGCCCATTGTATTTTTGAGATGTAAATACAATTTTCGCCCCATCAACCGACCAGGATGGTTTCATAATTAATCCACCATTGGGCGCTTCTACCTGATCAATTATATTTCCAGTTTTTGCATTTAGAATGACCAATAATGCATGTCGCTCTTCTGAAAATGAAACAGCGGTAACTTGCTCTCCATCGGAAGAAATACTGGGGTGATAAAATCGTTTTTTCTCCGTAATTATTTTTGTCTCTCCCGACTTGAAATCCAAGACCCTGATATTGGACCAGCTCCTTTTCGTCCAACGAATATCCGGATCATAACCAGACCATACTGCTTTTAGTCCATTAGAATGATACCCTAAATATTTGACTAGACTTGGGATTGTAGCCAACAGTTGTGCTTCACCATCTTTAATTTTTACAATTGAAGTGACCTCACCCAATCCTGATTTCAGTGCAATAACATCCCCTTTATTGTCCATGACTGGATATCGAAAATGGGTAGTTGTGATTTTTTCTGGCGTCAATAATTCAGCTTGCTTGGGTTTCAATCCGGTCTGCTGAATTTTCCAGGCCATTTCCAAATCGTAAAAGGTATCGTAATAAATCTGGGGTAAAGATGAACCGGTAGAAGTCTTCATGGCTCGTGAAAAAGGATAAATGGGATTAGAGGTAAATGGCCATCTCAATGATTTTTGAATAATCTTAGGCCATGCATTTTGACCATATTCTTTTTTCACATGACTTGTGAGATAGTATCCCAATTCATAATGATTGGGGTACTCTTTTTTGTATGATCCATACAAAGCATTCCGGTAGGTGAACCGATTACCAGCTAAAATATGGGCTCTTGCTATTCGTGAAAAATAAGCCGATCTCCCTCTACCGGAGTGGGTCAAGGCCGTTTCAATATCAACGGCATCGCCTTCCCAATACCAATTTGGAATCATGAAGTGTGTATAAAAAGATTGTGTATTCTGACCAAATAAATTGTGAAGGATACCGCTTACGCCTTGGTTCATGGCATTAAACTGGGCAATATGTCTCCCCTCATGTATAGCCAAGTTGCGATACCATTCCGTGTGACCCATTTCGCGATCTAAAAGTGGCACATTATACCATTCAGACATCCATGGCGCTTGCCTAACGTATCCATTGGGCATTGCACCACGATTGGAAAGTACAATGGGTATTCTCTTATGTTGAATGTTGTCCAGAGATTCATAAAGGGCGTGATGAACATGATCTATTGTATTGGCCACTCGATTAGCTTCTGATCGGAGCTCCGAAGGAAATATGATCTGATAATGATCGGTCTTAATTTGCTGCCAATGAATGTCAGGAGGATCTTGTCCCATGAGCAAGGATAAGAAAAGGAGGAGAAACCCTAAGATTTTGCGTGAGTGATTATTCATGAAAATTGGTGGATAATTTATTACAGCTATCGGATGGACTATAAGTAAAAACCCCACCCCAATTTCTTGGGGTAGGGCTTAAAACAACCAAAGCACATCAAGAAGTAATCTGTTGTGCTTTTCTCTTTCCAGAGTCCTTCCTCATAAACTCCTAAAAGAAAAGAGAGTTTAACATTTAATTAATTTATCGTCAAACATGATATAAATTAAAAAAGGCCCAACTCGCGTTGAACATTTTTATTATTGCTCCGGAGGAGGGACTCGAACCCCCGACCTGGTGGTTAACAGCCACTCGCTCTACCAACTGAGCTACTCCGGAATGTGACAATTATCAATTATAAAAGCGGCGCGAATTTAAAATAATTAATCCGCCTCCGCCAATTAATTACATTTCTTTTTCTGCTTTTAATTCCAATCCTTCTACAAATTGACCGTGGTCCAAATGTGTGGGGTTGATATACACAATACCATCTTCACTATGAGGTGTACCATACACTGAATGGGCGGATTTCAATCCACCCAGCCACCATCGGCCATCCTGAACATAGACTAGGTCACCGGGGTTCGCTTTCATACGGTCCATATCGCGTTTGGAAAATCGCATCACATTTTCTTCCGTATCATCAACGAGCCAACTAACAATGGTATCCTCTCCCTTTTCTTCATTCACAGCAGACCCCTTAAATATTGCCTTCAATTTATGAACGTCAAAAATGGTCAAACCTTCCAGATTTTGATCTGATTTGGGCTTGGTCAACAATGCAACAATGACCCCAACACCAGTACAAACAACAATATTATACAAGGCACCGATGTACGAATAGCCGCGGCCAGGGCGCAATTCAATCCCATGAGAGAATGGACTGATCAACTCTGGATTGAACTGGCCTAAGATCATTAAAAAAGCACCACCGATAAATGTGGCAATCACCGCTTGGGATGTAAATCGTTTCCAGAATATGCCCAAAAAAACACCCACGACCAATGGCGGTGTGAATGTGGAATGGAACCATCCATGTGCTTCGTAGATGGAATCAAACGAATTGAAAAATGGAACCAGAATCACCGCAATCACTTTTACACCTACTGATGTCCATCGGGCAAAATCCAATTGCTGTTTCTCTGACTTAACTTTTTTGGTTAGGGGTCGATAAATATCATTTACAATAATGGCGGATGATGCATTTACCAATGTGTCGGCTGTGGACATAAGGGCTGCACAGAGTGCCGCAATGATGAACCCAAATACACCGGAAGAAGAAACAATATTTGTCACCGCCACAAACACATCATTGGCTGCAAGGCCTTCGGGCAACACACCCGGGACTGCATTAAAAATAGCCCTACCGATCCAACCTGCATTTGAGACCACAATGGCTGAAATGGGTAATACCAAAAGTACATTTACCGCAGCGGCTTTCCGTCCCTCATTTACACTTTTCGCGGCCATGAACCGCATAATGAGTCCTTGATTTAAAAATAAAAACCCGATGGAACCGGCGATACCATCTTGCCAGAAAATGCCCACAAAATTAAAGTCCGGGGGATGATTAAAATGAGCCAAAGGCAACTTTTGCTCCGGCGATAGATTCATCCAGAAAGACTTTAACCCTGAGAGTGCTGTATGGTCACCTAAATACTGAATCCCCAAGAAAAATAGAAACATCCCGGCAAATATCAGAATGAATCCTTGGAGCAAATCAGTAAAGATTACAGACGTCTGCCCCCCAAAGTGCATATAAATGGTAGTGGCAATAGCGATTAGGATAACCGTCAGCATGAGCGGAATGCCATAAATCCGATAGAGAGCCGTGGCTAAGGTCAAAAACTGGATGGCGATGTAGCCGATCATGTAGAGTAGCGTCATCATGGTGGCCAAATAGCGGGCCGTCCTGTTGAAGCGCCGTTCGAAATATTCCGGGATGGATTTTACTTTTGTATAATAGATAATGGGTAGCCATCCGAACATGAAAAGAGGCATGAAAAACCAATCATTCATGTAGGTCATGGTGGACGACAATCCATACTGATAGGCCTTGGTAGAATATTTTACAAAGCTATGGGATCCCACACCGGTAGCCACAATGGAGATGGTGATAAGCCACCAAGCGAAACGACGTCCGCCGAAGAAATAATCTGTGGTATTTTTACTATACTTGCCGAAGTAAGCGCCAAAGCCCATGACCAATGCAAAATAGACCAAAATGACCACACGATCTAAGGAGGTGCCGATAGCAATATCCATCATTGGCTCCCGATGGCCAAGTAAATAAACAGGGCATGTAATCCTGCATAAAAAAGGAAACCATAAAGTAGGAAATATACCCAATTTTTATGGCGGTGGAATGTAGTGCGGAGTGCGTTGGTTCTTAAAATCAGAACCATCCCCAATACGAAAGCAATGCCCCCTACACCATATAAATATAAAAATGGGAGCCAGGTACGTGCAAAATCCATTTTTTACTTCAGTTTATTGAATTCAGTTTTGAGTATGTCGTATGTGTCTAACAGGCCATCAACCATGACTTTAGTCTGGCCGATGACGGGCATGAAATTAGTATCCCCTACCCATCTTGGCACTATATGAAAATGAATATGATCTGCAATGCCTGCTCCACCTGCAACGCCGATATTGGCGCCGAAATTAAACCCCTGCGCTTTCATGTATTTTCGAAATATGTTCATAGATTGATCTGCTAGGGCCATAATTTCAGTCATACAGTCTTTGGATAAGAATTCGGTCGTCTCCACATGCTCATAAGGGCAAATCATGATATGGCCATTATTATAAGGATATAGATTCATGAGAACAAATGCAGACCCGCCGCGAAAGAGGACAAGGTTATCTCTATCCGTATCTTCTTCTGATTTTATACAGAAAACGCACCCTTCTTCCTTATCCTTTTTGGCGCGGATATACTCCATCCGCCATGGGGCCCATAGTTTATCCATAGTGCATATAAGAAAGATGATGGGTTAAGAAGTGGTCAATAAATATATTCCCCCCTATTCTTCTTGTGCGGCTTTCGCTTCGGCGGTTACCTTTGCTTCCATGTCCCGTGGAACTTCTTCATAATGACTGATTTCTTCAGAATGAATCCCGCGACCACCGGTTAAGGAACGCAATGTGGTCGAATAATGATACATTTCCGACTGGGGGACTTGGGCTTTAATTTTCTGAAATGCCCCTTCCGAATCCATGCCCATAATCTTACCGCGACGACTCGAGATATCACCCATCACATCACCCATGTAATCTTCCGGGACTTTGATATCCACCACCAGCACCGGTTCCAATAAACAGGGTTGGGCTGCCATAAATGCCTCCCTAAAGGCTTGCTTGCCTGCCATTTGGAATGCAATATCCTTGGAATCAACCGGATGCTGCTTTCCATCATAAAAATCGACTTTGAGATCCACTACGCGATAGCCCGCAAGCACACCATCGACACAGGCCGCATTGACACCTTTTTCAACAGAAGGGACAAATACGCGATCCACATTTTGCCCCACCAAGGATTGGGTAAACTCTACCCCTTCGCCCTGCTGCTTCGGTTCAATTCGCATCCATACTTCGGCAAATTGTCCTGCACCTCCACTTTGTTTTTTATGGCGATATTTGGATGCACCATTACTGCGAATCGTTTCGCGATAAGGAATCCGTGGTTTAAATGTTTCCACATCCACATTGAATTTGCGTTTCAGCCGATCAATAGATACTTGTAGATGGAGCTCACCTTGTCCGGATAGGACCGTTTGGCGCAGTTCCGAATCTACATTGTATATAAAGGTGGAATCCTCTTCATGAAGGGTGGCCAACCCAGTAGCAATTTTTTCTTCATCCCCTTTTGATTTAGACCGAATCCCCAAATGGATATTGGAATTTGGTAGTTTAACCTCCGGCAGTTTCACCTTATTGGACTGCCCCGTCAGGGTATTCCCCGTATGTGTGTCCTTTAGTTTCACTACGGAACCGATATCCCCCGCGTTTAAATTTGTGACACTGGTTCGATCTTTACCGTTCATCAAAAACATCTGGCCAAATCGTTCTGAATTCCCTCTGGCAGTATTATATAAATCCGCACCGGTGGATACGGAACCGGAATAGACTCTAAAAAAAGAAAGCTCACCAACGTGAGCTTCACTAATTGTTTTAAATACATGTACAACAGGGTTGCTACCATCCAGTGCCACTTCAACCGCATCTCCAGAATTGGCATCCTTGGCTTGAATGGTGGCGCGATCAACAGGAGAAGAACCATATTTGGAAATGAAATCCATTACCCGCGCTGCACCAATATTTTTGATAGCGGCCGTGCAAAACATGGGGATCAATACTTGATTTTGGATGGCATGATGGAGTCCTTCTCTCATTTCTTCTTCACTCAAATTCCCCCTCTCAAAAAATTTCTCTAAAAGGCTATCATCGGATTCGGCCACATATTCGATCAATTCTTGATGAAGTGCTTTCACCTGTTCTTCCCATTCCTCCGACAAAGGCTCTTCTTTATACTGTCCTGAACCATCGGTACTGTATGTAATGAGTTCACTCCTGAGCACATCCACAATCTGGTTAAAACCGGGCCCTGAATTCACAGGCAACTGCATGGGAAATACATTGGAGCCAAAATGATCTTTTGCCTGCTGAAGTATGGAATTAAATTTGGTATGCTCACGATCCAGACCATTGACCACCAGCACTTTGGGTAAGCCAAAATCGGTGGCATAATTCCACACTTGCTCTGTGCCCACCTCAATACCATTCATCGCATGGATAACAATGACGGCAGCATCCACAACCGCTAAAGAAGAAATGGTTTCACCGATGAAATCGAGATATCCTGGTGTATCAATTAAATTGAATTTGGTGCCTTTCCATTCTAAATGGAGCGGCGAAGAATGGATGGAAATCTGGCGATCATGCTCATCCTTGTGATAGTCCGAAACGGTGGTTCCCGCTTCGATAGATCCAATGCGATTCACCTCGCCCGATCGGGACAGCATCGCTTCAGATAGAATTGTTTTTCCAGATGCACCATGGCCAACTAGGGCAAAATTGCGAATGTCTTTGGCTGCGTAGTCTTTCATACTAACCTCTTTTTTTGGGTCAAAAAGTTCATGTTTTCCCACCTCGGATATAGGATGGCAGGTCCAAGTGTAAAGATGGTAAAGGCTTTATTTCAAGGAAATAAAACAGCCGAAGCCATTAGAATATATTTTGCTGTATTTCCTCTATGTAGGACCGTAAGGCCGGCGGAATGAATACATTATTTAAATTTAATTTTGAAAATTCACGGCCCAATACACCCAAGCGCTGGTCAATGGGTTTAATTTTATTTACTACAATATAAGATTCATTATTTACAGAACACATACCACCTTGAAAATCTCCTTTGCCTTGCACAATGTGGATCTCCATTTTTTCTGCCAACTCTTCAAATAAAGTGAGGAGCTTCTCCGGTTTGATTTTTCCCATGAATTATAAAAGATCGTTTCGTTTATGTTTCTCTAAATAGGCGACCAATGATTTTACATCTTCCACTTTATCTTTGGGGATAATCAGGGTGGCATCAGGGGTATTCACCACCACAAGATTGCTGGCACCTACAACGGCAGTAAAGTGGCCATTGGATTGGATAAAATTATTTTCTCCGTCCATAATCACCCCATCACCGCGGACCACATTTTGACCTTGCGACTTTGGTGATACTTCAAAAACCGAATCCCATGAGCCCAAGTCATTCCAATTGAATTCCGCTTTGACTACATAGATATGTTCTGATTTTTCCATTAGGCCATAATCAATGGATTCAGGTTCAATATTATTCCACAATCTTGACCAGTTTTGTTTGTCGTCTATCCGTTTTTTGATTTTGCCCAGTTGATCATTCAAGTCGGGCATGTGAGATTTGAGCTGATTAAAAAAGGTGTCGACCTTCCAAACAAACATGCCCCCATTCCACAAAAAATCACCACTGTCTAAAAACCGTTTGGCCAATTCTTTATGGGGTTTTTCTGCAAATGTCTTTACCTTAAAACCATTCAAGTAGTCTTCTGGACTATTTCGGTCATACTGGATATATCCATAACCGGTGGCTGGATAAGTTGGCTCGATACCGATGGTAACCAGTGATTCATTTTTATTGGCCAATTGAATGGCAGAACGAACAGTTTTTGCAAATTTTTTGGCACCCACAATCATATGATCTGCAGGGAATACACCCATGATTGCATCTTCTCTTGATTCTCGGATACGAAGTGCTGCCAATGAAATGGCTGGGGCGGTATTTTTTCCGCTAGGCTCAACAATGATATTTTTGGGTTTCACACCTTTGATCATTTTTTTAATCTTCGGCGCTAAATCTTCTCCTGTAACGATAAATATATCATCTACATTTTTCATCTTTTGTAAACGATCTACCGTCATTTGCAACATCGTCTCATTACCGATAATATTGAGAAGTTGTTTTGGATTTTCTTTTCGGCTGGATGGCCAAAATCGGGTACCACGCCCCCCGGCCATGATTACACCATACATAAGTTTATTGCTCTCCTACCTGGATTGACCCCACATCGATATCCCAGTTGGCCCGCACTTCAAATGTATCGGGATGCACATAAAACCATTCGCTGGGTAAAAAAGGGCTGGCCTTACCAAATGTATATGCACCACTTTGATCCACATCATCGATGATCATTAATCGATAGGGTCCTTCAGGTATGTTTTGAAACTGGAATTGATAGTTAGAATTTACGCCAGAATGAAAAATTTCGGGCTCTTTTTCCATGGATGCCAATTGAATGACGGTGATCATATCCGGCCGCTCGAATTGACCATTTAATCCACCGTACCCCATTTTTTTCTCAGAATTTATGGTTACCCATGTGATAGAATCTTTTAAGGATTTCCCTTCTATGGGCATCAGTTTTTCTGAGTAAATCTTTAATTTATATTTCATTTTTTCTGCCCAGCCATTTGGCGGAATAAAAAGAGCCGTTACCGGATTCGCCCAATCCAAATTCACCACAACCGTGTCTGTATCCGCCACCATAATAAATGCACTGTCCGATACGCTTATTATGGGTTTTGAAAAACGGATGGGGATAATAGGACCACCATCGGACTGTAGTCGAATTGACGCGGACCCATCCGGGCTGACTTTTTTGGTATGGGAGGTATCCCGTTTGGCCGACACGCGAAAACTGATTTTTCCATCTGTTAATGTTTGATTACCGGACTTTACTTCGCCTAAGGTTAGGGCGACTCTCCCTGCTGCCAGCGTATCATCAGCAATAATTAAAAATCGTTTTTTATCATCCAAATCCTGATGAATGGTTGGGCGGATTGAATTTTCATCTACATCCGTAATGACCAAATCTTTAACAATAGCTGAATCCAACTCCTGATTAAAATGCATCCAGCCCCATTTTTGCCCTACCCATTCTCCATGGGTTAATTTCAATGGTGGCGTCTCACGGCGGGTTCGAAAGGGAATCCCTGAAACCGTTTCATTGATCCCGATGGTATATGTTGCTTGCGTACCGACGCCATAAGCCATACGTTCCGGAACTAGTCTTGCCCCCGAGGCACTTCGCTCCACTGCCAACATCACATAATCACCGTGGGCCAGATATTTAAATTCAAAATGACCTGCGTCATTTGCTTCTGAAACATATTGAGGGTCCGTAAAAAATATGGAATCAGAAAAGGTATTGGATGATTTCCATAAATGAACCGCAAAACTTTCATCACCATGAACCTGACCAATGATCATTCCCTCATCGATCACAGCACCCGTGCTGAATGCAATTTGAATCGATTGTTCTAAGGGCACTCGCCGTTCATCCTTCAGATTGCGATTAATTGAAATGACATAAGTTTGATCTGGCAATAAGTCCTCCGGGAATTGGAGCAAAATGGCATCGTCATCATATATAGCTTCGATTTCTGGATCTATTTTTGGCGAAATGGTAACGGCATTTAATAATGATTTTTCATCGATGTATTCTGAAAAATTGAACGTAACCAACCCGCCTTCAAAATGGAGGGACCCTGCTTCCGGATTAGTTGATGTAAGTTTTGGGGGTGTGATGTCTTCAGGACCGCCGTCTGGTGCAGACACGGATGCACAGGTGTAAATGATAAAAGAAAATCCCGCTCCAATCAGAAGCTTAAAGTGATGTGTAAGGAAATGTAACGGATTCAAAAGTGAATTTTTAATTATTCAATAGGCTCCAAATTTACAGGAATTTCTTTTCCAAATCTCATTTCAGTTTCATTCACTTTAGTGGTTATGCACCAGACATTCACACCGGCATTTTTTGCCTCAAGCAAGGTTTTTGAAAATTTTGGATCTCGGTCCCACATGGGTGAAAACTGATCTGCATCCGGTCGCTGACAAACAAAGAGGATGCCCGCACCCTCTCCTGATTTTACAATGTCTCTTAATGCCAACGCGTGACGGGTACCTCTTTCGGTCACAGCATCAGGAAATTTGGCCAATCCTTTTTCTACATAAGTCACGGACTTCACCTCTAAATAAAATGGGTTTTCATTCTGATCATTTAACAGAAAATCGAAACGATGGTTCCCATAGGCTACTTCTGCTCGCACCAATTCATAATTTCTGAACATGGGCAATTCATTATCTTGCAGTGCTTCCAAGATGAAACGGTTTGGGAGAGCTGAAACTAGTGAAATAAGGGTTCCTTCATGTCGAACCATCACTGTAGAATATTTTGTTTTTCGTTCTGAACCTATTGGTGCCGGGCGGAGCAACAGTTCTGCGCCCGAGCGGAGCAACTCTTTCAGTCGCCCTGGATCGGGTAAATGGGTGCGAACGATTTTTCCATCTACTTCTGCCATGACAATAAAGCGGTTTGGACGGTCAACAAATTTTCCCTGGATGAGGGGGCCTTCAATTTTCATTTTAATATCCGTAAATCATGCGGCAGAAGTTAGGCGATATAAAACAATCTTCGAATTCATATTCTCAAATCAGTATTATATTTGGTTTATATATGTTATAACTATATATTATTCCCCTATATTAAGTGATTTACGAATAATATTATGCAATTAGACAAAACAGACAAAGGATTATTGGCTGAACTCCAGACCAACGCCCGCATTACCAATGCGGAATTGGCCAAACGTGTGAATCTTTCCCCTTCTAGTACCTTAGAACGAGTAAAAAAGTTAGAGGCCAGCGGACTCATTGATCGATACATAACTTTATTGAATGCTCGAAAAGCCGGGTATACCTGCATGACATTTGTAGAAGTCACTTTAGAACGTCATGGGGAAACACCGGTAGAAGATTTTTTTACATCCATTGCGGAGATAGATGAAGTCCTCGAGTGTCACCACATTACTGGCGAAGGCGATTTTTTGCTGAAAATTGCCACGCGAGACATTCCACATTATGATGAATTAATCCTCCATGGATTATCTGCACTATCCAATGTTCGCCATTTAAAAACATCGGTGGTGCTTTCTACATTTAAACACCAAACCAAACTCCCTGTTTAAGATGGCCCTTGTTCCTTCCTATATCCAAAGTCTAGCTAACTATGTACCGGGGAAGCCTATTGAAGAAGTCCAGCGTGAATTGGGTATGGATCATGTAGATAAGCTCGCTTCCAATGAAAATCCTTTGGGCCCTTCGCCCAAAGCCGTTGAAGCCATGGCCAAATCTTTATCGGAACTTCACCGTTACCCCGATGTATTTGGTTTTGAATTAAAGACCAAATTGGCAAACCGGTTCAATATCAAAATAGATAACGTTATTCTGGGAGGTGGCAGTGAAGGCATCATGTCTACCATCATGCGGACTTTTTTATTGAGTGATGATGAAATGGTATCCGCAGCGAATTCCTTTATTGGATTTCGCGTTCTGGCCAATGCCTCTGGACGTAAAATCCACTGGGTCCCTATGAAAAATCATCATTATGATTTACAAGCCATGGCGGATAAAGTAAATGATTATACTAAAATTATTTATATTGCCAACCCGGATAACCCCATGGGCACATATATCACCCGAAAAGAATTTGACGAATTTTATACCCACATCCCCGAGCGGGTCCTCATTATTTTGGATGAAGCCTATTTCGAATTTGCCCAGCACAATGCAGACTACCCTGACTCCATGACTTACCGCTATGACAATGTGATTACACTGCGGACATTTTCAAAGGCTTATGGATTGGCAGGCCTTCGGATCGGTTATGGGTTTGCCCATGATGAACTCATTGGCAATTTAAATAAAGTAAAAGAACCATTCTCACCCTCCCTCATCGCCCTCACTGCCGGTTCTGCCGCTTTGGATGATGAGCCGTTCCTCCAAAAAACATTGGAGATAAATCATACTGGATATACATTTTTCAAGAATGAACTAACAAAACTTGGCATACAATGGGTCCCTTCAGTTGCCAATTTTATCACCACTGTGTGGGATTCCGAATCACAGGCTTCAAATGTGACCAAATCCTTATTAAAACAAGGCATCATCTTAAGAAACCTAAAACCTTTTGGTTGGCCTGACTGCATTCGGATCTCTATAGGGACATCAGATGAAAACAGCCGGTGCATTAACGCATTAAAAATCATTCTATAAATATGAGGTAAAAATGAACAATTATAAGATTTCCGGTTTTGACCACTGCGAACTCTATGTAAGTAACGCGAAGCAAGCAGCCCATTATTACCGAAGCTGCCTTGGGTTCCAACCCATTGCCTATCAAGGATTGGAAACGGGGAATCGCGAAAAAGTCAGTTATGTGATGAAACAAAACCAAGTGCGATTTGTACTCAGTTCTCCTATCATTCCCGGCACTGAAATGGGTGCACACATTGATAAACATGGCGACGGTGTCAAGGATGTGTCATTTTCAGTGGATAATGCAGAAAATGCTTGGAAGGATACCACATCCAGAGGTGCAAAAAGCGTAGCTGAACCCCAATTGGTCGAAGATGAAAAGGGTGAAGCAGTTGTTGCTACCATCAAAACTTATGGGGATACAACCCATACATTTGTAGAACGAAATAATTATAATGGTGTATTTCTACCCGGATATGAAGTCATGGATGTAAATATGGTTGCGGATCCGGTTGGTATCATCCATATTGACCATGTGGTAGGGAATCAACCAGATCAGGCAATGGAACCTGTTTGTGATTTTTATGAAAAGGTATTTGGATGGCACCGGTTTTGGTCTGTGGATGATAAAGATGTTTCGACCGAATATAGTTCTCTTCGCTCTGTTGTTATGGCCAATGATAATGAGAAAATAAAAATGCCCATTAATGAACCTGCCGCAGGGCTTAGAAAGTCCCAAATCCAAGAATTCGTCGACTTTTATAAAGGAGCAGGCGTACAGCACATTGCCATGTCTACGATGGATATTATCAAAGCTGTGACCAAACTTAAGGCCAATGGGGTGGAGTTTTTACCCACCCCTAAAATCTATTATGAAACTTTGAAAGAGCGGGTGGGTGAATTTGATGAGGATATCAATATCCTAGCTGATCTGGGGATTCTTGTGGATGCAGATGAAAATGGTTATATGCTTCAGATTTTCACCAAACCGATTCAGGATCGCCCCACATTATTCTATGAAATCATCCAGCGGAAAGGATCAAATAGTTTTGGAAAGGGTAATTTTAAAGCCCTTTTTGAATCTATCGAGAAAGAACAAGAAAACAGAGGAAACCTCTAAATGAAATTTGCAACCTACTTACTGGAAAAAGAATCAGAATCGCGATTTGGTTTTAAAAAAGAAAATTACATCATTGATATAATCAGAGCTGCGCAATGGGTCAGCGAAGTAAAGGATGATCCTAAATTTTTGGAAATTCCCGCCACGCTGAAAGAAGCCCTAGGGGATTGGAAAACACATTTTAACAAACTCAAAGAGCTGGAAACATTACTTGGAAAGAACGACCTTCAATCACAATCAGTCAATGGAGCATCCATTGCAGTCTTGGAAGAAGAAGTGCAATTGCTTTCTCCCATACCAAATCCTCAATCCTTTCGGGATTTTTATGCCTTTGAACAACACGTTCGTTCTGCACGAAAGCTCCGCGGTCTGGATATGCACCCTGATTGGTTCAAGATTGCCATTTTTTATTTTTCCAACCCGGCTGCTCTATACGGACATGGAGAAGAGATCCCATATCCTCGCGCTACGAAAGAATTGGATTTTGAACTTGAATTTGCTGTAGTGATCGCCAATGGCGGTTCCGATATCTCTGAAAAAGATGGGGACAAATATATTGCTGGTTATATGATCTGTAATGATTGGTCAGCCCGAGATCTGCAGAGGGAGGAAATGGCCATGAGCCTTGGCCCGGCAAAAGGTAAAGATTTCGCCTCAAGCTTCGGACCTTACCTGGTCACGCCTGACGAACTGGAAGATGCTTGGGGAGATGACGGCAAACTTCACCTAAGAATGACATGCCATGTTAATGGCAAACTGATTTCTGATGGAAATACCAACGATTTGTATCATCCATTCACCAAAATTATCGAGCGAGCATCAATGAATGCAAAACTTCTGCCTGGAGATATATTAGGCTCTGGAACGGTCGGTACTGGCTGCATTCTGGAGCTACGTCCCGAAAATACAGGTGGATGGATCAAGAAAGGCGATGTCGTTAGAATGGAGGTGGAACGATTGGGTGTTTTAGAAAATAAGATTGTGTAAAATTTGCACTTAAATAGAAAGGTTGCAGAGATCATAAATATTATTGTTGCTAAATTTTGTGAACTCCGTGGATAAATAATATGCCATTTTATCAAAAAAGGGGAGAAATCCCGAACAAACGCCATATCCAATTCCGAGATGACTCCGGGAATCTTTACTGGGAAGAACTTATTAGCCGAGAAGGATTCAGCCATGTCTATTCCAACGTATATCATATCCACCCTCCCACCGCCGTAGAAGCTGTGGGCGAACTGAAAAAGATTGAATTAAATTCTGCAGATCAAACTCATCGTCACCATCATATCCGCACGGCAAATGTGTCATCCAATGGAGATGCAATTTCGTCTCGAATTCCCTTATTTTTTAATTCTGATGTAATGATTTCTAAAGCACATGTGACAGATTCCATGACATCTCTTTACAGAAATGGGCATGCAGATGAAGTACTATTTATTCACCATGGCTCAGGCACATTTAAATCCAATTTTGGAAATATGGACTTGAAGCCGGGAGATTATGTCGTGCTCCCTCGTGGCGTCATTTGGCAAATTGATGTAACAGATCCAATGCGAGTTCTTGTTACAGAATCAGCTAGCCCCGTGGAAACACCCACACGATATCGGAATAAATTTGGCCAACTGTTAGAACATTCTCCTTTTGCCGAACGTGATTTTCGAACACCTGATTTTATAGCCCCAGTTACAGATACTCCAATTGAAGTAGAAGTAAAACTTCAGAACGGCATCCAGACCTATGGCTATGAGCACCATCCTTTTGATATCGTGGGATGGGATGGTTATTACTATCCTTACATTTTTAACATTAATGATTTTATGCCTATTACTGGAAAGATTCACCAGCCGCCGCCGGTGCATCAAACTTTTCAGGGTCAGGGTTTTGTAATTTGCTCCTTCGTTCCGCGATTATTTGATTATCATAGTGAATCTGTACCGGCACCTTATGCCCATAGCAATGTGGATTCTGATGAGATTTTATATTACGTGGAAGGGAATTTTATGAGCCGTAAGGGTATCGAAAAAGAATCAATTTCCTACCACCCCATGGGATTGCCTCATGGCCCCCAACCGGGAAAAATTGAAGAATCACTTGGGGCTAAAGAAACGAATGAACTGGCAGTAATGATTGATACATTTAATCCTCTGAACATGACAGAGGCGGCCCTAAGTATAGATGATCAAGATTATCCTTATTCCTGGAAAGAATCATGATCTTTGACCCAAATGAAATTCCTTTTCAGGAAACACATAAACTTATGATCGGGTCCATTGTGCCCCGGCCTATTGCTTTTGTTTCCACTCAATCCAAAAATGGTAAAAATAATGTTGCCCCATTTTCATACTTCAATGGTGTATGTTCAAAGCCACCTACAATTATGTTCGCCCCGGCACGACGAGGTTGGGATGGCGAAGAAAAGGATACGCTGATTAACATCCGGGACACGGAAGAATTTGTGGTCAATATAGTGTCCGAATCCTTTGCAGAAAAAATGGTTATGTGTGCCACGGACTTCGATTCAGATGTGGATGAATTTGAAATCTCCGGACTGAACACAACGGATTCTCAAAAAATAAATCCACCCCGAGTCGAAGAAGCGAAAATCAGCTTTGAATGCAAATTGAACCAAATTGTAGAAATTGGTGATGGAAGTGCAGGAAGCGGATTTGTGGTCATCGGAACCATTGTTCTTTTTCATATAGATGATGATATATATGATAATGGTCGAATTCTTTTGAATCAACTGGAACCCCTGGGGAGAATCGCAGGAAATTGGTATACCCGAATAACGGATACATTAAAAATTGTTCGAAAGGTAAAACCGGACTAATCCTACAAACAAAAAACTCCGCTTAGAATAAATAAAGCTCCAATCAGGTTATGAGCCTCACAAAAATTCTTCTATTTCATATTGGCTGGAGGACCAATGGGCGTCGATTTATACCACAAGCAGATTATGCCGTTTTATAAAAAAATACCATAACGCTGTTGAAATAAGCATAATAATTCCTCCTGTAAATGATGTAATTAATGATGTCTTTAAACCATTAATTAAAATCTGTGGCGAAATATTACTGATTTCCGGTACCGCACTAAATGCGGCATTGACTCCAATATATGTGGCTGAGATACCAACCAAAGCACTAAAGATACCCAGTAAAACAATACCATTAGTATTGTAGGGTTCTTCAATATTTTTTAGTGAAATAAAAATGATACTACATACTAATATGAGTAACACCATCATAAAGGGTCCACCATTATATAAAGTCTCTAACATCTTAAGTCTCCTTATTTTTCAATTTCATAAGATTCTTACTTATTATCTCGAATATGTCTTTTCTATTCTCGTCACTTTTTTCATCTGTATAGGGTTGATATTGAAGTAAATCCCCAGGTTGACAATCCAATACAATACAGATTTTTTCCAGTGTTTCAAATCTAACACCTCTCACATTTCCATTTTTTAACATAGACAAATTTGTCAATGAGAGACCGACAGCTTTTGATAGCTCAGTAAGCTTAATCTTTCTTTTCACTAACATAGCATCTAGTTTAATTGTAATAGGCATAGTATAGATTCGATAACTTAGGTCATTATTTAAGGTGGAATATATTTTGTATTAAGTAATATACATAGTATTTTATGTATTACTTAAATATTTGATTCAAATGATTAAACTAATTTACCTACTATTGGGGTTATGAGGCCCATCTAACTCCCTCCTATACCCAAACATAATTAATATCACGATGAAAATAGAAAACTCCGCAATTTTGGGATTTTTCTTAATTAATTTTTTACATGAAAACCAAACTTCAAAAACGAATTTATAAAGCCCAGTGCATAGGAAATGTTGAACCCATTGAACATATGGTTCCTTACCCCAATCTTCGCGCTTTGGTGGATGGACAGAATGTAAAGTACGGCGAAAAGATGGTGTATGGAGATTTAGGCCTCACATCAGATAAAGTATATCGCCTGGCCCAACAAACGGCCAATTGGCTGGTGGCCGAAGGCGTTCAACCCAAGGATAGAATTCTCATCGATCAATTGCCTTTCCCCCAATGTGAAATCCTTGCTTTTGGTATTTGGACTTTGGGCGCATCTATGGTGCTCACCAGTGAAGGTGACTTAGATGGTGCCATCCCATTAACAAAGCCAACCATGACCATCAAAAGCGAAACCGATTATTTCGATAAGATTAAATCGTTTTCTGAAGATCACAATCCCACATTCAAACCCCTATTGGCCGATGAGGCTATGGTATTTTGGGATTCAGAAAAGGGCATTCAACTCAGTCATTATAATCTATTGGTGAATGCCAACGGGATCCAGCATGCTATTGATTTATATGAAGATCAAACCTATTACACCCAACTCCAGCCCAATTCCATGGCGTGGGTAATTTTACAAACCATGTTGCCATTATATACGGGTGCACCACTTACTTCCGATAATCCCGATATGACATTGGGAACTGCCGCAGACGATTTTGAAATCCAATGGCATTGGGATACTTTAGATGAGACGTCGCCACCATCACTCTACACC
The DNA here is from genome assembly GCA_002455835.1 of Fidelibacterota bacterium UBA6630. GTDB lineage: Bacteria > Fidelibacterota > Marinisomatia > Marinisomatales > TCS55 > TCS55. The sequence goes on from DKLW01000005.1 coordinate 28,583, forward strand.
TGCAACGAGAATACGGCTTTTCTCTCTATGAATAAAATGCCCATTCATTTAACCGCTATGAACGATGATACTCGCCCTTCTTTAATTTCTGGACATTCTGTCATGATGGGTTATTTAGAAGATGAATGGAATGAAAAGGTATTTATAAACGGGAAATTGAAAATTTAGGGCAGATTTTTTTCTATATAATTCAGCATTTTTGTTTGCTGACTGAGCCACCCTAAGCGTGTTTCAATATTCACATACCGCACCCCATGACGCACCGCCGCCCATGAAAGTGAACCGTCATCCTTTTTCGGAAGCGATTCTTGAAGCACTACATTGAATGGGGATTTGGATAAAATATCAAAATCAGCTCGATTGGTGCAAATGAAAAAGTCCCGCGGATTTTGATCTTTCTTGATAGATACTGCATCGCTTTTATCCAACTCTTTTTTCACATTATACCCTTTAAAATTGTTGTGAAGGGCCACTATTAATCCTCCATTATTCGGAAAGACTTTTTCTAAAAATGGACCTCGATCTTTGTTGATGATTTCAAGCGTTTCTTCTTTTTTCGCCCTGGACCATTTGTGGTTATATTTTTGAATATTGGCCTTCGCACCTTTGGATGAAAAAATACGGTTGGGGTCGATAAGGCCACCAAAAAATTCTGACTCTCTCACAATGCCTGTGACCAGAAATGCCTTCCCCTTATTGGTTTTCATATGGCGCTCTAATGCCATTCTTGCGGTCTGTTCATCACCATGGAGCCAGATGTATCGTCGGTTGCTCTCACCATTTTGCACCACATCAAATTCAATGCCGCCAAATGATATAGTGTTAAGGCCTGAAGAGGGAAAAAAGGAGAAGGTCAATAATAGTATGATTCTAGCCACTGTCCTGTTCCAATCAGATGGTAAAGTTATGTGGTTTAGAGGAAATATTTTCCATTGAATAAGTTACAAAAACCGTTTGATAGACGATTATAATATTTTCTCATATAACTATATTTGGATAGATAATAGATTAAAAGGACAATAATTTGATGCATATCACATCTAAGTATTAATACGGAACAAGTAATACATTAAAAGGATAAAAGATGAAAAGGAGTATCATGATGAAAAAACATATTAGTATCCTAACTACCTTTCTATTGGTGGGTTGCGCAACGCCGCCCCAAGAATCCAACAAACTTACCCTCGGGATGGTGCAATCCACTGTGGTCAAAGGTGCCAATCAATCTGAAATTACCAAAGTATTGGGCGCACCAAATATTATTTCAAAAGATAAAAATGGAAATGAAACCTGGACTTATGACCGAATTTCACGGGAATCTCAGGCCAAGTCTGCATCCTTCTTTTCTATTTTTAGCCCAATCAGTTGGTTCACCGGCGCCGGAACAGCCAATCAATCCTCATCCAGCACATCTTCAAAATCACTCACACTGGTAATCACATTTGATGACAATAAAAATGTGCTCGAATATGCACATCAAAGCTTAGCTTATTAGATGTTAAACCATATTATTCGGCCGCGGACGACCCATGGCCGTTTTGTCTATTATTCTATTCTTGCTTACTTAATTGTCGGCATTTCTGGTTGTGCGAATCCTCCGCGGAGAGAGAAACCGCCTACATCCATCGCGCGAGCCATGGAAACGCGTGTCTTTCCCGGGGACCTGAAAACCGTACTAAAAGCATCCATCAATTCACTGCAAGATATGGATTATACTATTGCGGTGCTGAATTCAGACATTGGACTCATTACGGCCAACCGCACCACAGAACATCAAAAAGCCAGTCTCGCCAATGAAAAGCCGGAAGGCGAATTGACCGATGGTCAAAAAGCCTGCATTGCCTTGGGCGCTATTGCGGTCATTGCCATCATTGCGGCAGCTATTTTTGGTGATGACGGTGATGACGATGATGATCGTGGGAGACGCGGTAGATCTCGCCCCTTATTTGGCGGTGGGCATAGTAGAGATGATGGTCCAGATGGTCCACGAATTTATCGGTATAAAGTCACTATTAACCTCACAGAGTTATCTGACGGTGAAACCAATGTTCGGGTCAGTGCAAGCGGTGAAGTAGAGCAAGATGGAAAAATTCTATCCACCGGCGGCGTTCATGAGCCGGAATTTTTTCAGAAATTTTTTGCCGGTATGAATCAGGGATTATTCCTTGACCAAAACCTACCTGTAAATAATTAATATGTAGAGACGCGATTATTCGCGTCTCTACTTTACAATTTTATAATACAGCTAAAATATCCTGTGCATGTGTTTTTACACTGACTTTTTTATAGAATTGTTCAATGATTCCGTTTTCGTCAATGACATACGTATTTCGGAAGATACCTTCGTATTCACGACCATATAACTTTTTCTTTCCCCATACACCGTAAGCTTTTAATATACTCTTTTCTTCATCGCAAAGCATGGGATATTCAAATCCATGTTTATTACAAAAGTTTTTCTGTTTCTTTTGCTTATCGGCGCTCATACCGATTACGACGGCATTTTTTGCTTCAAATTTTTTGAGTTCATCACGGAACCCTTTACCTTCGACTGTTCAGCCAGGTGTACTGGCTTTGGGGAAAAACCAGAGGACAACTTTTTTCCCGGAATAATCACTAAGGGATACATCATTTCCATCTTGGTCCGGCAATGTGAAATTCGGTGCTTTTGTACCAACTTCTAACATTATTTTTCTCCTAATTTATTTCTGTAGAGACGTAGCATTATTACGTTTCTATCTTAGACCATCGCATCCGGTCATCATTACTTTTAACCATCTCATAAACGGTTTGAATGCCTTTTTTCTGACCATTCCACACCAATGTGTTCAGAGCGTCATCAATGGATACCCATTTGAAATCAATATGCTCTTCGGACAAAATAACTTCATCAGAATCTACCTCAATACCAAAAATTGGCACAAGGTTGATCCTGTCACTATGGTTTTCATAAAACCGACTTACATGGTCCGCCACAAACATATTGACAGGATTAAGTCCTGTTTCTTCTTTCAACTCTCGAATGGCTGCTTTCGATGCTGTTTCGCCTGATTCAATCTTACCGGCTACCCCTTGCCATAGGTGTTCATATATTTTATTTTGATTTCGTTTCATAAGCAAAAACTGCACACCTTCATCCGTATGACGATACACATAGCAATCCACCACTCTAACTTTTATATCGGTCATTTTAATAAAATCATTTTTTGGGTGCGAGAGGCTGATGCGGAGGTGAGTCTTGCAAAATAAACCCCGGCTGGCATGAGGTGACCCTGACTATTTTGACCATTCCATACAATTTTATTGGTATGAGGAATCCCGTTGATCAGTGTAGCAACCAATCGTCCATTGATATCCAATATATCAAGTCGCAGGGAATACCGATCGGTATTCCCTGCACTAAATTCAATGGTGGTGGATGGATTAAATGGGTTTGGATAGTTGTCCAATAATTCAAACTGAGACGGGAGTTCTTCTCCTATGGCAGTTACAGGTGCATTAAAATCTTGACTATTTCGCGGCATCAGTTTGTATTCACCATAGGAATAATGAAGGACGCCAATAATGCTCACAAAATGGGACCCATACTCTGGATTAATCCAATCGCCATCGAATAAATATCCATCGATCATGGCTGTGCCACTCCAGTCAGAAACATACCATTGCCCATCTGGATTGGCCGATTGTGAGACGGAAACATTCGTCAACTGCACCAACATACCTTCATATTTTTCTACCCATTCACGACAATCTCCTGAAATACTAGCAGCAGCAACAGGGGTTGGGTCCACATGATGATTAGAAGATAATATTTCCGTGGCATCCAGATTCTTCATCTCAGTCATGCCATAATATTCCACCACGTCTCCTTTTAATTTCACCAGGTCTCCCACAGATGGTGCTGTATAGTCACTTTTTACATAAACGAACATGCCGGCCCACTCGTCTTTCGTAGGATCCTGAAAAAAGAAATTGGGATAAGTTTGATCCGGCCGAACGGCGGTTACTACACCGGTCACTTCTACATTTTGTCCTTCAAAATCGGATGGATAACAATCCTCACCCGCACCTTTGTTTTCTGTGAACTGAATATCATAAGGTGTATAGCCGCCAATGATAGGAACCACCACATTCACAAAGTCCGATCCCCCTTCACCATCATTATCCGATACAGTTAATTTAAATGTGAGCGTGGTGGTGCGATTTACGTCGGGAACCACAAAATTTGCTTTCACCGATGATCCGCTCATATTTAATGTGATGGCTGGGCCAGAAATCTGATCCCAAATATAATAAATGATTGTCCCGTTGGGATCATAACTTTGGCTCCCATCCAGCGTGACCGTATCCCCAATGGTAGCAGTAATATCGCCGCCGGCGTGGGCAATGGGGCTGGTGGACGATTTTGATGTATATGCAATTTTAGCCAAGACGGGATAATGGTCAGAGGTATAATAAATGGCTTCGGCAATACTATCCGGTACTATAGTGTTTGCGCCATCAATGATGGATGTATTAAAATGATTCCCATCATTACCAATCACCTTGTATGAGCCTTCAACATATTTCAAATCTGGATCTTTTTTAGTGAAATGATCTGAGAATAATATGAAATCAAATCGATCGTCCAGTCCGCCTGAAGCGCCCCCATCACTTAATTGACTATTTCTAGTAGACTGGGTGTATTTATATACGTGAGATCCTTCGTTTCGATTCCAATCACCGATGGGGTCTTCAAGGTCCACTGTCATGCTATCGGTTAATAATCGATAAGCCGGTTCGCTGGGATCGTACACATTGAAATCACCTGCCATGATATAATGAAAATTGCTATCTTGATTGGCCACATAATCATAGAGGACTTTCGCTTCTTCCCACCGCTGATATTCTTCTCCCTGACTTGCTTTTAAATGGGCGCTGAAAATAGTGAAAGGAGATACATTAGCGTGAGCATTTTTAATCGAAAGGGTATATCCGGGGATGTCACGCAGCACCGTAGATAGGGATATATTAGAAGTCAAATCAAAAGCAGAGACCCGATAAATCATACCGCTTTTCATATATTGATTGCTGGGAAGGGGTCCCGCTGCAAAGACCGTGCTGTCTATATTAAATACATTATTTAGCAAAAGATCAATTCCGCTTTGATGTTCAATTTCCTGGAACATCACCACGTCCGGTTTCACATAATCCATGGTCTTTTTTAGATAGGCAGCACGGGTGGTGGTATTACCGTCAAATCGCAGGACATTATAACTCATAACCGTTAGGGTGTCCTGTCCATTCAATATGAAAAGGAACCATAACATATGTATCCGTTTTATAACCCCCTTTAACATTTATTCTACCACCTTAGATGCAAACTCAAACTGGAATCCTTCATTCACAAGCATAGGAATTCTTTGCTTCAACACTTCTAGTGTATTGGGTTTGGCATGACCAATACCAATGGCAATCCCACGTTTTTTTGCCACGCTCACCAAGGTATTAAGTTGCGCATTAATTTTTTCCACTTCAGGATCATTGTCTAAAAAAACATGGCGACGCGCAGTGGGCACACCCAATTGCCGCATGGTCGCTTCTCCCACGGTGTTTGAAGCGGTACGGCTATCCAAAAAATACTTTTCATGCTTTTTTAATACGGATCCTACTACACCCATCACTTTGCCATTAGTAGTGGCTTTCGATCCTTGATGATTATTCATACCCACTGCTTCGGGTATTTCTTTTAAGACTTCATTCATTCGCCATTCAATTTCTTCACTGGTCATCCCGGATCGCAGTTTATATTCATCCTCTCCAGGTGTATTTAAGGTGGATTCCATGGGCATGTGAATGATCACCTCTTGACCGGCGGCAATGGCTTTTTTTGCAAATTCACTGCTTTGGCGATGGCCCGGTATAATGGCGCAGGTAATGGGCACATTCAATGTCAAAAAACCATCTGAGACTGCATCATTTCGATATCCAAAATCATCAATGACCAACACAATTTTTCCAACAATGGATGTTGAAGGTGTTTCATCTTCAATGGTTTCAACTTCATCAGTTACTGCCTCAAGAACGGTTTCGGGTGATCGGGTAGTCATGTCCAGTTTTCGCAAAGTAGCAATGTTACTGATGAGTAAAAAAAGAACCGCAATAGACAGTCCGATAATGACTTTTTTTGAATGGGATGAATTCATGGCAACCGAATTGAAATATCAATCATTTGAGGCATCCCTAAATGCTGGTCTCCCCATTGGATGCCATAAGCTACTGAATAAATCCCAAACTGAACACCCACTCCACCGGATATACTTTTCATGCCATCCGTATGCATGTAGGATCCGCCAAAAATCAGGTTTTTGTAATGCCCCTGTCCACCCACATAAACGATAGGGTTCTGAACCATGTTATTGGATTCCACGCCCAAAAATGCACTGTATGATTTTTCTTCAAAAATAATTGAACTCATGATGCGTTGGGGCAATTCAGGCTTTAATGTGCTTAAGGCATTCATTTTTCCCATATTCAGTGCGGATAATGTGAATTTTAAATTCTCTCTAAATGACCATCCCCATCCCAGGTCAACTGCCATACCGGATGCGCTTTCCTGATAAATTTGTATATTCACAAATTGAAAGCCAATGCCAAATTGGTGTGCACCATACGCCCATCCTGCCATACTCCTAACAGATAATCCATATGCCACATAATGACCCAATGGTTGTGATGTGGGTTTGTTTGGCCGATATTCAATATCATCCACGCCCACATATCGGATATCCAACCCACCACTGGCTTGACGAATTTGTCCGCGCCATTTCATGCTGGCTGTCTGGGTGCCAGCCAGCCAATTTCCATAAGCAAACCCCAATTCAGGGACACGGTTGATTTGATTTAATGCCGCCGGATTTCGCCAGGGAGAGTGAAAATTGATTAAGTCATATGCTGATGAAGGAATAGATAAAAACTGTGTCCCCGTTGCCAAAACTTGGGAAACACATCCAGCAATGAGAATTGATTTAAAATGAGAATGCATAAGTAAAAATGTGGGCAGCTCCTGCAGGATTTTCAAAAACAAATGCATAGTCCAGACGGCCATCTTTGTCTTTTAACAAGGACCAATCCAGCCCCACGCCCACTGACATGCGGCCATTACCCAATCCGCCCCGGATGTAGTAGTGATCAAGATAAGGATATTCTCCACCAATCCGAATAGTGTATCCCAATAATTCATTCCCATTCATGACCACACCGGCATCACCGGTCAAATACACATTTTTATAGGTATAGTTGGAACCCAAACGATAGAGGGTTGGGAATTGTTCAATGTAGACCTTCCCCCGTTCAAATATTTTTTCTGTCTTCCACTGATAGCGAGAGCTGAGATCTTGCACCATGAATGCCAAATTCAGACCATTCTCCGGATGAATGAAAACGCCAAAATCCATTCCCATCCCTTTGCCGGCCAAATCCATGGTGTTCATGGGGAGTTGATGGTTGAGTATCTTGAGATTCAGACCGGCAGAAAACCAAGGTAAGATTTTTTGTGCGAATGAAATGATAAACGCGTCCTCTGATGTGGAGAGATATTGAGTATGCTCCCCGGCGGAATTGCGGCCATCGATATTATCCACACCGGCGCTTACCCATGCCAACCCCACACTGGCAGATGGGGGCAATGGAATAGAAATATTTGCAACCATAAATCGACGATCTAATGGTAAGAAGTGATGACTGAAGCCCAGTTGTCTTTTCGTTAAGTACACCATGGATGCTGGGTTATGGTAAGCGGCGAATCCAGGATCAATTTCAGCGGTGAACCCACTTCCCATGGCCATGGCTCGCGCCGAAGCACCCATACGTAAAAATCCACCGGCAAATGATGCATAATTCCGTGCACTCAATATGGAAGCGCTGGCCAAAAAGATGAGTATATAGGGTCTGAATTTTTGCATCATTTTATTACAATCAATTTGATCCACTTCACCTTTTGGTCAAATTCAAGGCGAATAAAATAGGTGCCATTATCAACCAACCGACCATTCTTATCCTTTCCATTCCATTTTAAACTGCCTGTAGAAGATATACGTCTATCAAATTGTTTTTGGAGAACCGGTTCCATGGCAAAATTGAAAATATCCATTTTGACTACGAAGGATGTTTTCACATTCGCATGAATATGGACATACCCATCACCCCCCATTTGATTATGTTCGTAGGGTGAAAAAGGATTGGGATAGGCATATACTTTATCTGAATCATATGTTGCCCGATATACTTTCCAGTTGGATCCATTGGGATCCAATGCGCGGGCCAATCCATCCCATGAACCAATCCATACAGTGGCCGAAGAACCATAAAATGGGCGCTGATCATACGCCACACCGATCACTTCATCGCTCAAAATTTCATCCATGGCGTAGGTCCCCGTTGAACCAATGAGCAATGCCTGTTTTGCCGGTTTATACCTTGCCCAAGGTTTGGCTATATCCATAGGGTTTTCTGTAACTGTTTTCCATAATCCGGATTTACTGGCCACAAGCACGGTAGAATCGAAAGTTGTAATATTATAAACTCGTTCGCCGATAAGAGTTGTATGCCACGTATCCCCATCATCATTTGAAAAACTGACACCACTTTTTTCGCCAGCCCCTGCTGTAACCGTTGCTGCCCAAATGACACTTTGCCCTTGAGTCACTTGGCGAGCTAATCCCACAACGAATCCACCAGATAGCCCATCATTCACCGGTGTATAATGGACCCAATTTACACAACCGTTATCGCCGATCAATCCGCGGTTAATGCCATTGGCTGTACCCACCCAGACCGTATCACCGTATGCCATAACTGAAAATGCTTTGTGGTTATGATTCCCATAGGTCTTGGGGTCTTCAGATTTAGTCGATGTACCATCCCAAGGGTCTCGCGGATTGAGATAATAATTCTTTAGTACATACCCACTGGATGTATTTTCATAACTGGCAGCTTCGCAGGTATTTAACACCTGATCTCCATCTATAGGCAGCGGGACCCGTTCCCAGACTTTCTGTAGAATATTGTATCGGCGCAAGCCCCCGGCCCAACTGGTAATCCAGATATAATTCCCTGAAATGGCTGCATCATAAGTAACATTTGCTTCTTTGACTGTAATGGGCAATCCTTTAAAAAACCGTTTTGCAAATGGCGCAAGTGAATCGGCTTCCGTATCCACTGGTTGATCGAAATAGGTATAGTCAATGGAATTCCCGGTGGCATCAGTGCTGTAGATCAATCCATTGCCTACGGTGATGTCTTCACCGCTTTTGGCAAATGCAGCAAATAATGTTTTTTTATGGACAGCCAAGGCTACCACACCACCGGTTGGTGTCACATTGGTTAATTGACCTGCAGATGCATCGGCTTTCGATGTAATGGTATAGATATTAATCGTATCCCGCAGGACCGCCAAGCCGGAGCCGGTCCCCAACCATACTAATGTATCTTCTTGGGGAACGATATCGCTAATCATATTACTCTTCAGCCCTTTATATGCTGATGTATCAAATTCACTAACATTTATTTTGAATGTACCGGGAACTAACTTTTGGGCCATCAGCATATTGAATATAGATATGAAGATGATGAGCTTTCTCATTGGACCACCAATACTTTCTTCACTGTATCGCTATAGGCATTGGAAAGATCCTGGGCTTCGAATGTCCAGTGATAGGTGCCAGTTGTAGCATTCTCCGTCATGGATATGGTTCGGGTGAATGTGCCATCTCCTTTTTGAAGGTCGCCGGAGCCCTCGGCCCCTGCCCCATCATCATATAGCAAAATAGGGTTACCCCCATGCATCATGGAATCCAGCCCAACATGGTAAGACCGGAATAGCACCCGTTTGATATCATACAAACCATTAGGGTCACTTACAACGGCCGTCACAGAGAATTTGACTGTATTGGTAATATTGGGGTCGGGATTGGCAGTAGGTCTGGTCACCGTGTCTGGCACAAAAACAGATCCCAATTTCGGACGGATATTGCCCAATAAAAATGTTGAGGATTCGCTAAGTTTTTTGCCACTATATATTCCCATGATACTCAAGAATACTGAATCCTTCGCTGAAGCGGGAATGACATTTTTTAATACTGAACTGGTATTATCAATTTTACGACTATAAATCTCATCCTTTGATATCATATCGCCGGATGTACCATCGTCTAAAAGACGAATTGTATCTGCAGTATTGGATGCATCGATTCCTTGCCATAACACCATGACAGAATCGAGGGTACCACCTTGATATCCTTTTGCGACTTCTACGGACACATAGAGTTTATTGGATGCCTGAAGAAAAACAAAATCCACAGATGAAATTGGATAAGGATCATCCACCTGATAGGTCTTTTCACAACTGAATATTATTAACACAAGTGCAAGGGTGAGTATAGTTGGAATTCGCTTCTTCATTTTTGGTCGTAAATATGATTTACCATTAATGTACCCACTTGCCAAAGACTTTGGGGTGAGCAATTGGCCACCACATCGTTATGGGTATGATGATAATTAATTTGGTCGTTGGGATAATCAAAATCAATAATGTCCACTGCAGGGATGCCTGCAATTTCGTAAAGTGGAACATGGTCATCAAAGATCATAAATTTTGCCTGTTTTTTAAATGCAGGCAATTTCAATGATGCAGCTAAATCCCAAAGTTCCAATACCAATGCTGGATTTTGCTGATAGGAATATCGCTCAATATACAATTCTAAATTTTTATCGCCCACCATATCCAAATTGATGGCATAAGCCGGATATGGTATTGGCACATTTTTTGCAAAATATTGAGAACCGATGCAATAGGTCCAAGAGTCACCCGTAGTGCCATAATCTTCAGCATCAAAAAGAACGAGACTGACGCCAACCCTTGGCGAATCGCCATGAAAAATGCGCGCCAATTCCAAAATAACAGCTACCCCACTCGCACCATCATTCGCCCCCATAATGGGTTGATTTTTTCCCATAATACTGGTGCCCCTATCTCCCCAAGGGCGCGTATCCCAATGGGCAGAAATCATAATCTGTTTTTTTGCATCAGGATTAAACTGTGCAATCACATTATGCATCTGTACGATTTTGCCAGTCCGCGGCATGGTGTCTTCAAAAGGTTGTGTGAACACGGTATCTGCCAGTGGAGAAAGCACATCGATAAAGTATGTCAAAGCTTTTTTATGGCCGTCCGATCCAGGGTTTCGTGGGCCAAAATTGCATTGGGCCACTAGGTGTGAAAATGCTTTATCCCCATCGAACTTAGGTACTTGGGCCTGGCAACCCACCAATATGAAAATGCAAATACTAATGATATGGATGGTTTTTTTCATTTATTCATTATCCTCTAATCGCCAAGTTAACATCAAAACCGAAATCTCTATCAATTTTCTTTCCTGTATGTTTTGAATCGCTTTCACGGTATTCCCAGATCATACTCCCGCTCACGGACTTTGAAAATGTATAGGTGAGACGGATACCGGTTTTCCAACTGGATGTGAATGCCGTTTCAGCAAACTTGGTTGCTTCTAGTGCTTTTTGGAGTGTTCGATTTTTATTCATGTCAAAATTGAAGGTGAAGTTAACTTGATTATTCACCTTATAATTATCGAAAAATGGTATAGGAATATTAAACCCGCCACGATGGGTATAATTGGCTGTAAGCAGGTAAGAATTGTCATTGAATACCTTTTGCCCACCGTTGGCCGTTATCTCTTTAGATAATGTCCGATTGTGACGCATGGTAATGGCGATCCCTTTTTTTAAGGATAGGGTGGCACCAATTAAGGGAGCAAAATTCATATTGACGCGAGAGGTTCGCTCTTTATCTCCATAATCCTCAATGAAATCATCAATGCCAAAAAATGACATGTTGGGTCCGCCAAATTGATCAAACTGCCAAGCACGGGTTTCTTTACCATTGGTCACATGGTCCAAACTGAGGGTGCGGACAAATTTCCCGATAAATTTATTCCGCTCCAATCCAGTGAAGCGAACGGACCACCCTACAAATGGAAAACCATCTTCAAGATGACTCCCATAGGATAAATAATCTCTGGACATGGTTCGCTGTTCTAGCCCTGACCCCCTCAGATTGCTGGACAAATTTTGGGCATAATTAAAAGAAATGGTGAGTGCGCGCGTTAGGTTTAATCCAGAACGTAAAGAAAAATCACGCTTATGGTCGAAATTCCCTGTATTGGTCCCCACCTGTTCCGAATGATCGAGCCCATGTTCTTTTTGGAATCCCAATCGATATTCCCATGGTACGACACCCATGACGCCCATTCCTGTTTTATTAACATTCTCTGTGTATGTGAAATTTATGGGATTGAATTTTTTGGTTAGGCCATGGACCTTTTTCAAAAATTTACTATCCTGTTTTTGTTTATCCTTTTTTTCCTTTTCTGCTTGGGCCTCGGCAGCACGTTTCTCCATTTCTTGACTTGAAATTTCTTCTTCTTCGCCAAAAAGTTTTTCTCTGGTTCGGGTGCGTGATCTAGGTGGTGGGCGTGTAGTGGTTCGCTTTGGCGGTGCAGTTCGACCGGTGGAAGGCTTATAAACCAATTCAACTAATTTGGAGGGTAATAAACTTATCCCTGATGAAAAGCGAAGTTGATTACCAATATTTGCCCCTTCGACATTACCATCTCTGGCTTTATTCCAGCGGTAATTAGCAGAATAGGTAAAAGTGGGCTTTAGCCAATCCATGAGCACTGGAGAGAATGAAGAGGTAAAACTTTCGGTAATATCTGTCACGACCCCCGCATCCATATTTGTAATAGCATTGGCCATATATCCTCTATAATCATTCATATTGCTTTTGATGGCACGGCTAAATTTTGTGTTGACTGATTCCGTCATTTTATAATCCAGTGCATAGGTTTGATTTAATCCAAAATTATAATCATCCGGCGATTTATTACCACGGCGTGGTGTTTTTTGGGTCAACCGTTCACTGAAATTCATAGATGCATTAATAGAAGTCGGTGTGTAGTAAAGGTGGGTCTTTCCTAGCTTTTCTCCCACCCAAGGGACCTCAGACAACCACTTAAATGGCATGACATAATTATTCCGTCCGAATGGCAATATGTAATTCAAATTACCATTATAAGTTTCATTCAAGACTTCTTTTTGAATTTCATTAGACAAGGATCGCCTATTCATTGAGAATCGTGTGTTCATTCTATCTAGGGTATACTTCAGCAACTTATTATCAGATTTTGATGTTTTTGATGCTGCGATGGTAAGCGTTACTGCATTGGATTGGGCCAAAATTGAATCGGGTGCATTGGCTTCATCAACAAGGATATCCTGTCCGGGGAAATATTTGGGACGGCTGATAGTATTGGCCAATGTAGCTGAAATGGGAATTTTGATTCCCCAATCTTTTGGTAAAAATTTGTCCACATTGAAGGATGAATTCACATTAAAACTTTCGTTGGATTTGTTCGAACCCAATCGCCGTTGCAACATATGGAAGTCCGCGTCCTGCCTTCTGTATGCAAAAGATGTATTCATCACATCGGCCATTTTTACACGGCTTTGAACCCGCATAGAAATCCCTTTATCCCGATTCACACCGCTGAGTCTCAATTCATCAAGCCAGACTTCTCCACTGATAGGCGTTTCTGCATTGTTTCGGATTCCAACGATAAAAAACTGGATACGATTGAGTGCAGGCTGTCCGTTAATCCGAATCATCTTACCAGTCTCCACACCCATTTCATCTGTAAATCGATATTCCTTAAAATTGACTGAATCCATGAAGACATCAGTCACATTGAATTTTTTCACCGAACTGGAATCCTGAAGCTTTAGGCCTGTGAGCCATTCTAAATCTAATTCGATAGAATTTCGACCCAACCCTTCATCCCATCCATCATAAACAGGTTGTGTCACTTCATAAAAATTCTCACCAAAACCAAATCGCATGAAAAAATCCACATTCGTATGTTCATGGGTGATCCAGGGGCTCATCCCATGTACATACATTTTCATTTTATCGTAGGATAAATAACTTTGTGCCCGCTCCCCACTCAAAGCGATAAGGGATTTCATGGCCGCACCACTGGCCCGTCTTGGCAATTCAGTGAATTTCATCACCAATGATTGTTCTTTCGATCGGATTTGATTAATCCGGTCATATTCCCCTTGTACTCCTTCAGGCGGTTTATAGTTGGCATTGTCATCCGTATTAATGACGGAAATGGCGAAAACAGAATCGGCATTTTCTTTGGAATAGATTTCGGATGAATCGGCAGCGATTCCCAATTCCTGCCATTCGTTACCTACCAATTCAATTTTGGCAACTTGGATATATGTTTTTTTATCTACATCACTGACACCAATGCGCAGATGGTGAATATTATTCCATTCTCGATCTTGTCCCGGATTGCTTTTTTCAAAATCGACAAGTGGAATTCGGAATAATCGCCAACCCGTCGCCACGCCATCTTTTCTCGTTTCACCTGAAAGGTAAGTGGTATCAGTCAATGAAAATGACTTGGTGAAATAATCATTTGATCGATCCAAAAATCCAGTTCGATCCAAATCTTCTGTATCGGGATATCGGCCTGCATCCAGGGCATTTTTCTCCGTTCCGTTAATTCGTGAATAGTCATTACTGCCTTCAGAATATTCCCAATTATCTCCATTCGGGTCCTGGGGATCTACATCACTAAATGAATTGATTAATTTCGTTTCACCGGACCCAAGGTAGTCGCTATAAGATGGCCCTTCCGGATCTAAACAAGCTCCCCACCCATCTTCATAGCCATCCGTACATCCATCCAATCCCACATCTTCTGCGTCGTCCAAAATACCATCACCAATCAGTCCACCCACGGGAATGTCTTCTGTATTTAAAATACCATTTCCATCTCTATCTTCACTAATCTGTCCTAAATCAATGGTGATTTTACCTCGTTCTCCTTTCATCCAAATTTCAAAAAATTTGGTTTGAGTCTGGTCATAATCACCGGAATAGAATGGAGTGATGATGCCGCCCCATACTGAATCATCACTTACCGTTTCTTGGTGGGCTCGCTTATCAAATTCCAGAATCATAATATCCGTCGTTTCGTTCTGAGCACGGAGTGAGGTAGAGAGGTTAGGCCAAATATCTTTGGTCCGCGTTTGCACAAATGGATTGAACCATTTTAATCGACCCCGTTTTCGCTGGTTAAGGGATTCGCCCGTAATCATATCAACGGGTGCAGATGATTCACGCCAAAATCGACGCAGGATGGGTATCGATGTGGTTCGTTTGGATCCTTCAAAATCATCAATAAATGCCACACCATTGGGGTCACCGGTGGCCCGATTGTTAATCGGATTTGGGTTGGGCAAAATCTGGGCAAATTCACCTTCAATAGAAAAAGAAGATGGTTTATCCGTTTCAATAGCAGGTATTTTATCCAGAGCGCGGGTGACCATGGGCATATCCTGTTGAAAGCGGCCATTTAATCCCCAAATAAAGTTTCGCATGGGTTCATAGCCTACCTCTACTTTTTCATTCACCACCGATTGATTATAGTATAGTGCCGTACCACCAATGAATGAATTTTCTCCGAAATCCATTTGAGAGCGAACACCCAGAATTGTTTTTTTATCAAATGTGACTAACTGATGTTTATCATAAATCACTTTAATGTCCGCATTGGGATCCACATCATCAGCCAAAACAATGGTGCCGCTAAAATAATCTACTTGATAATCGATGCCTCGTTTTAGAGATACGCCACCCTTATAGACTTGCTCACTTCCTTCTACAATCATAAACCCTAAATTAATGGTGGCGCTTTGGTTTGCATAATCCACTTCGATGGTGAAACGGCTGTCGTTGTTAATTTGCGTTCGTTGTGTACTAAAATACATTTTACCCGTCCCCAGTGATCCTTGGAGTCCCGTCGCTTGATTCCCATCGGGAAGGGTGTCTGCCGCAAATGGATGATAGGTAGGAAAAAACAATACACCATCACTTAAACTCACAATATTTCCGTTGGCCAAATCAATTTTTTGGTCAGCCGACCTGACGCCGCTTTCATTCAAACTATCCAACCCAAATTGGGTAATGTATGGATTCCCCTGTGGATCCAAATGGCTGGGCACGGGGAGACGATCATTCACGATGCGCAAATCAAATCCTTCGCGATTAATGTTGGTTGTTCCCAAATAGTACACATTTTTAAACATGAGGAGCCAAACGGGATGACTTGGGGTCAAATTTTTGGGTTTCAGCATTTTCATTTTTAGATAGTCGTTCCCAGTGGATATGCCTTCACCCACAACCATCAGTGTATCCCCAGTGGTGCGATCTGCAATCACATAGGTACAGCCTAACACTTCATCGCTGGCCTTTTGCCGTAGTCGGATATAACCCAAATCTTCGCTAAGGACATAATCTTGACCTTGCTCTAATCGTTTGAAATTACCGGTCTGATCATGGCTTTCATTAGGTGCAGATAGATCGGCATAGGCCGTGCCAGGGTTGGTTTCGGAGTTAGTAGATTGATCCAATTGGTATAATTCAAAATTCCGAACTACTACATTCCCGATTTGATGGAGTCCATCCTTTAAGGGATAAAATGATGGAATAACAATGGGGCGGCCCTGATTGGATGTAACAACTCCATTCCGGAACCATTCATGGACATAAAAATATTGATTCTTGACATAATTATAATCCTTAATCTGAAAGGTCTGAGCCTCACTTTTCCCTTTATATTCCTGAGATTTCTTCTCTGTATTCACCACGGATGCGATGGCCGTCACATTCATGGGCCCTAGTTTGGATACAGTTTTTACACCGAATAATCCTTGGTGACTGGCAGAACCCATGAGGGATTGAGATCCCGGGAGAGTCAGGGATACATTTCCTGCATCCACAGACTGAATAATATCATCCTCTTCACCCTTGTAATTGATTCGGATATTATTCTCCCAACTAAAGTCCCGTTCTGAATCATGGTCCACGTTTACAGCCACCCGTTCCCCTATCTTCCCTTCTACACTAATGCGCTGGGTCTGGTCAAATTCTAAATGGGTATTTTGGGTTTCATTTACTTTGGATCGAATCAATTCCTGGTCCTGAAATACAAGATTCCCTTTTACGGTTACATTACCTCGAGCAGTTAAGGAAACACGACCCAGTTTCGCCACATCTACTCCAATCACTTCAATGCCTCGTCCGCGATTATCCTGTAAGATTTGAGATTGTGGTTTCCTCAAAGTGGTCGTGTCGTGGATGGCCTTATGCATGGCCAATTGTCGATTCACCTTTATTTGCCGGTTCACGTACCAATCCACGGGCGCCACAAAAGGGACATTGAGTGACTCACCAAAATACAAGCCTGTAAATGTGATTGTAGACCAATCCTTGGCTACCTCAATTTTTCGCACAATAATGAATGGTAGTCGGATGAGATTCCGTGGCTGATAAGAGGAAGAATCATGAGGCATAGTCAACGAATAAATATACTGTTTATCTGGATTATAGAGGAATGGAGAGTCGGGATGCCAATTCTCTGGAAGGTCATGGATGGACGCACCCCCTTGGCCGTATACAGGAAACAATACGGTCAACCATAAGCATATGCTGACAAAACGGATTCGTTTTGACACGAAATCCACCTCCATTATTTGAGTTAACAAGGCCCTTTTGGACCCAGTGATACCGACGAGCGGTTACATTAATCCGTTAACGTTGAGGCGATAGTCAGCTCCTTATGTTTGACGTACATTGTTTTTTATCCATTTTTCGAGGATGACTGAGAAATTACGTAAAGCTTTCCCACGATGTGAAACACTATTCTTTTCTTCTTTTCCAAGAGATGCGAAGGTCTTTTTGAATGGTGGATAGTAGAAAATTGAATCAAACCCGAATCCTCCATCTCCTTCTTTGTGGTCTAATATGGCCCCTTGGACCATTCCTTCTGTCCATTCATTTTGATCGCCTGTCACGAATGCAATCACGGTTCTGAATCGCGCCGACCGTTCTGCCATAGGCAGACCATCCAGTTCAGTTAGTATCTTATTGCAGTTATCCTCAAAGGTGGCATTCTCGCCTGCATATCGAGCGGAGTAAACACCGGGAGCCCCATTAAGTGCATCCACCTCTAATCCCGTATCGTCAGCCAAGGCAGGCAATCCGGTTATTTGATGGACGGTTTCCGCCTTAATAAATGCATTCTCTTTTAAGGTGCTGCCCGTCTCGGGGATATCTCCAATTATAGGAAAAGCATCTAGTGTAAGAAGTTCAACAGAAAGATGATCCAATATTTGGACCATTTCTTCCATTTTACCGCGATTATGTGTAGCGAGAACGATTTGCAAAAATTAACCTCGAAAAAATGTCGGGGAAATTACTGGCTCTTCAGAATAGACCCAACGGGATTTCGGACCTCGGTTATATTTTATTTACATTCCCCTATTGTCCACGAGATTACGCCCGCATTTTCCGCTACACAGGCATTGCCATAGGTTTTATTATCGCATCCGCAGACGGGATCATAAATCTTTGTACAGGGGTCATTTTTTATTTTGCTTTCGTTAATACAATTATCCCTAGTTTCTTCACAGCTGAAAAACGTTATGGCTGCTAACACAATCAGGAATTTTTTCACTGGTCTTGCTTGGGAGTAATATCGTGCCAATGACCGTGCTCTGTGGACCATTCCTTACCTTCGGGGACGGGGCCATCAGGCTGGGGAATATTCAGGGTTTCCTGTTGAACAGGCGAAGTCTGACTAGGTGCAGTTGAAGTTGCTGCATCATGCCAATGACCATGTTCAGGAGACCATACTTTTCCTTCAGGCACTGGACCTTCTGGTTGTGGCACATTTAGGCTTCGATCAACTCCCAGTGGTTTCGGTGGGATTGGTGGTCTATTCGTATTGATGTCATGGTAATGGCCATGTTCTTCCGACCACACTTTTCCTGGGGGTGCAGAACGTGTATTCCCGTTATTTACGGAAGAAAAAACATCTTTAAAAAACCAGACTGCTACCAAGGCAATTGCGCCATAAATGCCGACTTTTTTCCATGGGGATTCTTTTGATTTCAACCCATGGCATGATTTATATTTTTTACCACTACCACAATGACAGGGGTCATTTCTATTTATTTGCATGATGTTTTCCTTTGGTGGCCCCGATGGAGATAAGCCAGTTCCACATATTTATTCGCCCATTTTACATTTTGATCATAGGTTGATTCGGACAATGTTTTAATTGTTTTCCCTGGGAGGCCCACCACCAATCCATAATCGGGAACGATCATACCTTCTTTTATCAAAGCGCCGGCACCAACTACAGCGCCTCTGCCTATTGTGGCCCCATTCATAATGATGGCACCCATACCAATGAGGGCGCCGTCATTAATCGTACAACCATGGATAATGGCATTATGTCCTACCGTCACATCATTCCCCACGATGACACCTTGATCATTTTCCAAGTGAATGACGCTATTGTCTTGGATATTGGATCGTTCTCCAATCACAATTTGGTTAATATCTCCACGGCAGACTGTATTGTACCAAATAGAACTGTCTGCTTTCAGAATGACGTCCCCAATTATTCGTGCCCCTTCGGCCACAAAAGCCAATTTATGAATCTGAGGTGATTTGATAGTGGTGTTTTCTCTTAAATCTGATTTTTCCATAGCTATATACTAATCTGTCTATACCGATATCGCAAAAAGAAAGTCTGACATAATCCAGCAATGACAAATGAATTAATGGCCCAATATATTCCCGGCATAGTGGCCCAAACCGATCCGGCCCACAGCCCCAACAGAGCAACACCAACATAAATCATCACCGCTTCACTGATGCCTTTTGTTTCATGATGGTGAACCAGTAATCCGCCATACCATGATTGATAGACTTGATAGCCCGGCATCAGAATGGCAAACATAATGGTGATAGATGCCAACCGGGTTAATGCTTCTGAGATGCCTGTTACATACTTGAACCAAAATCCTCCCAACGGTGTAAATGCAATCAAGGCCAACAATCCCATGGTAGATAGTGCCAATATTTTAGCAAAACGAAAGAGTTGCGTTTTTCCTTCTGGCAATTCGGCCAGGCTGACCACCACTTCATTAAAAGCAAAACCCATTCCCCGGGTGAGAAAAACCAACCCATAGACCACGGGCCATGCAGCCAGCGAAGATAGGGCTTCAGGCATGCGGCTCATCCCCGCAGCACCGGCCGGGTGGATTAACAATGTCATCAGGGGCGTCATGGCCAAAGGTAAATAAAACCGTGTGAAGGACTGCCTCGTTATTGGTGGTGTGTCACTGGATTTCGGCAACCTATTATGGATGATGGGCTGAACAGCCGTATGTGCGTAGAGTGCTTCCACAGTAACAGAAATCGCCACAGCACAGGCGCCTACCACCACACCCGAAAAATCTGTAAAGCCATACCCAATCGTTAGAATAGTCACCAATGAGGTCAATCGAACTGCGGTCCCGACTGCGACGCCTTTGGAATTCCCATATTTAATCATGGTGCCTTGATTTAATCGACGCCAAGCTATCATGAATGTCCATGGGGTCATGATCTGAAGTCCAATCCTCCCGGGTTCAATGAGGGCATCCGGTACCTGGAGAATGCCTTCGGCCAATCCGTAATATAAGGGTGTAAAGGCGACCAACAGATGAAGGACCGACAACACCAAAGACATGATGAGCATATATTGAAAAAGGGTTTGATAGGCGAGTCGATCCTTCGCCAGAGCTGTGCTGGCAGTGAGCAGCATAATGATAGGGCCTTCGATAGCCAATGATATGGGATAAATGAGCGAGCCCCACGAAGCCAGTGTAATCTCTGGTGCAGCCATACGGGCTACAAAGGCAGTGAGCATAGGTGTTTCAACCCCCATGAGAAACCAACTACCTGCTAAAGGCATCCAAAGGGCGAATATACGCTTTAATGTGAGGGGGCTTTTACGATCCATAGGTCTAAAGAGTGAATTGAGGCGAAGAAATTAATACGAGTAAGATCTAACCACTATTCATTATAATAATTTGAATTATATTTTGTGCAAATTAATTCATCATTTAAGAGGTTTTAAAAATGATTAATCGCAGAAAATTTATACAAACATTATCCCTAATGGGGATATCCACTACATTGGCAAAATCAAGGCTCATGGCCAAACCGGCCGAACCCAATTCTAAAGACAATCCCATTATACTGTGCAGTCGCGGTGAACAATGGGGAAGAAAAGTGTTAAAACCTGGATGGGATATTTTAAGAAAAAATGGGAAATTATTAGATGCAATTGAAAAATCTGCCAATGTAACAGAATTAGATCC
>DKLW01000016.1:0-19158 GCA_002455835.1 Fidelibacterota bacterium UBA6630
AACAGGATTTATTCTCCTGGCGCATGGGTACAAGCCGAAATTTTGTAGCAGACGAATTTCAATGGAGTAATATCAGTTCATCCGTCCGGGCCAATGTGAGCCGAAAGCTGAATTTGGATTTTTCTATGACCCACGATTGGTATGACTTCGATAAAGAAAAAAATATCCGGATCAATAAATTCAAGACCAAAGGAGGCATCCCCACACCGCGATTGATTAGTGCCCGCTTTTCTACGGGATTTCGTTTTTCCGGTAATCGCCTTTCATTTGATCCTGATGAAGATGAGACAGAAGAATCGGATACCACCGAAACCGATCAGCGGGTAGATGGGGCCAATCTCGCCGGCATGTTCACTGGATTTGGGAATAATCCTGGCAATAATAAAAAGGCTTCAGGGCAGCTATGGAGTTCATCTGCCAGTTTCAGTTTTTCGTATAACAATGCAAACCCCAATAATCCCCACAAGACTTTTTGGATGTCCTCCAACTCTACCATCCAGCTTACTGAGGCCTGGAAGGTCCAATACAATGCCCGCCTCGATCTCATCAATCAAAACCTGGTGAGCCATACATTTTCTGTCTATCGAGATCTCCACTGCTGGGAATTGAGCTTAAACTGGACACCCAATGGTTATGCTTCAGGACTCTACTTAAAACTGAATGTCAAATCCCCCAACTTGAGAGATTTGAAACTGGAGCAGCGGGGCGGCGCCTTCAGCCGGCCTTCGTTGTTTGACAGATAATATGGCCGACACACTTCAGCATTGGATTATGGTCGCGGAATTTAGCGGTACGGTTTATGCAGAAATGGCTGAAAACATTTTGAAAGACAATGATATCCCCTGCTATACCAAAGGGGATTTTTTGAGCACCGCTTACAATATTAATGCATTGACCCTCCCCGGCGGTTCTGTAAAATTGTATATTCCAGAATCATTTCAGGCCCAGGCAGAAGACTTACTGAAAAATTTAACAGAAGAAAATGAGTAAAAATATTATCAAAATAATCATGGGGAAATGGTGCCGTTGAAGTAAATACTTCGTAATCTCACGATAATAATTGTAAACAATTTTTTTAAATAAATGACATACATCCGATCAATTAAAGGCACCCAGGATATTCTCCCGAATCATAGCCACCGATGGCAGGCTTTGGAAGCGGCCATTCGCAACACAATGGATCGCTATGGTTATGAAGAAATTCGTACACCTGCTTTTGAGCGGACCGAACTTTTTGCCCGGGGCGTGGGTGAAGAAACAGACATTGTATCCAAAGAAATGTATAGCTGGACGGATCAGGGCGGCGAAAACCTTACCCTAAAACCGGAACTGACGGCTCCGGTGGCTCGGGCCTACATTCAGCATAATATGGGCGGACAAAGTCCAACAAACAAGCTCTACTATATTGATGCACTCTTTCGAAGAGAGCGGCCCCAGAAAGGGCGCTACCGCCAATTCCACCAATTTGGCGTAGAAGCATTTGGATCCGAGCATCCTGAAATTGACGCAGAAGTGATTGCTCTGGCCATGGCAGTGTTTAATGGGATTGGCCTGAGTGGACTTTCACTAAAATTGAATTCCATCGGTTCACCCCAATGCAGAGGTGACTATAGAGATGCACTCCGGTATTTTTTAACTCCCCATTTGAATAATCTTAGCGAAACAAGCCAAAACAGATTTGAGAAAAATACTCTTCGCATTCTAGATACAAGGGCGCCTCACGAAATTGAAATACTGAAAGACGCCCCCAACATTTCTGATTACTGGACAGCAGAAGATAAAGACCACTTTGATGAAGTTTGTTCTCTCTTAGATGCCATGGATATCGCTTACACATTAACACCTCGCCTCGTCCGGGGGTTGGATTATTATACACGCACTACATTTGAAATCACCTCCACCGCTCTGGGGGCACAGGATGCTATCTGTGGTGGCGGTCGTTATGACGGATTGGTAGAAACACTGGGCGGCAAATCCACACCGGGTATCGGATTTGCAGCAGGGATGGAGCGAATCCTCTTGGCCATGGGTGATGATGCATCAACCGGCCATGAGCCCCACATATATATAGTTGGGTTGGGGGATGCTATTCGATCTACAGTGGTTCAGTTGGCAGAATCATTGCGGCAAAATGGATTGGCTATAGAGTTTGATGTGCTTCGCAGATCTATGAAAGCCCAAATGCGGGAAGCCAACAAGGTCAGGGCCAAATATGCAATCATTATGGGCGATCAGGAATTGGAAACAGGAATGGCAGAAGTGAAAGACCTCGCCACAGGAGATCAGCAAAAAGTGGCATTAAATCAATTAACGGATCATATGAATTCTTTGTCTTTTTAATTTTTTCTTTTAGTTTAATACGTGCGTGCGGGGATATTGGATTCCTGCCCAATGAAATGAAATAAAGATTTTTATGAGTGCAAAACCGATATTAATTGTTGAGTCGCCTTCAAAGGCGAAAACTATCTCCAAATATCTTGGGGGCAAATATGAAGTCATGGCCTGTGTAGGCCATATTAAGGATCTCCCTAAAACTGATTTGGGCGTGGATGTGGATAATGACTTTGCTATCACTGAAGAAGTGTTGGATGATAAAAAGCCTTTCATGAAAGAATTACGAAAATTGGCGAAACAGACCGACCAAATTGTGGTAGCCACTGACCCGGATCGTGAAGGAGAAGCTATCGCTGCCCATATTGCAAGTGAAGTGGATCCAGAGAAAATTTCTCGCGTCTTATTTACAGAAATCACCAAAGAAGGTATTGAAGAAGGCATGAATGAAATTCATGCCATCGATACCGACTTGGTAGAGGCGCGCACCGCACGGCGCATCATTGACCGCCTCGTGGGCTATAAAGTGTCCCGCGTATTGTGGAGTACTTTGAAAAAGAATATGAAATTTGTTCAGGTTTCCCTCTCTGCCGGTCGTGTTCAGTCCGCCGCATTAAAAATTATCATCGAACGGGAACGGCTTCGGCAAGCCTTCCACTCTGCATTGTATTATGATTTGAAAGCAGAACTCCAAACCAAGGATGATGCATTTGACGCCACCCTCATCCGCGTGGATGGGAAGCGTATCGCCACCGGAAAAGACTTTGACCCCAATACCGGTAACCTTAAAAATGATAAGGTACTGCTGCTGTCCAAAGCCCAAGCCGATGAATTGGTGAAAGAATTGAATAAGGGTGATTTCACCGTTTCCGATATTGAAGAAAAAATTAAAAATTCTCATCCGAAGCCACCATTTACCACTTCTACCCTTCAGCAGGAAGCAGCAAGGAAACTCCGCTCTTCTGCCCGAAAAACCATGCGGACCGCCCAACGGCTTTATGAACGAGGATTCATTACCTATATGCGTACAGATTCCACCACCCTATCGGAAGAAGGATTGAATGGCGCTCGGAATGAAATTATGTCTCGATTTGGAAAAGAATATCTCCCGGATAGTCCTCGGTCTTACGCCACAAAGGTAAAAAATGCCCAAGAAGCCCATGAGGCCATCCGACCTGCCGGTGTGACATTTTCTTCTGTAGATACGGTGCGAAGGACCATTGACGAAGACGCAGCTAAACTCTATGACTTGATTCGGAAACGGACATTAGCGTCTCAAATGACATCGGCCAAAGTGAAACAAATTGCGGTAACGATTGAGAATCAAAAATCTGAATTCCGCGCCAACGGAAAGGTGATTCTCTTCCCCGGATATATGGCTGCTTATGTTGAAAGCACAGACAAGCGGAGCGGTGTTACAGAAGATCAAGAAACTATCCTTCCAGATATTGAAAAAGGTCAAACGCTGGTCTGTAACACATTAACAGCAGAAGAACACGCCACCAAATCACCGGCACGATTTACAGAAGCATCTCTGGTTAAAGAATTAGAAGCTCGCGGTATCGGCAGACCATCCACCTTTGCCAGCATTATTGATATTATTGTAAAGCGCACTTACGTCCAACGAGATCGAGGCAAACTGACACCCACATTCCTTGGGTTGGCCGTGACTCAATTATTAGAAAACCATTTTACCACCTTGGTGGATAGTGAATTCACGGCAAATATGGAAGATGACCTGGATGCCATTTCTAGAGGCGAAGTGGATGCCGTTCCATTTATGAAGGCCTTTTATTTTGGCTCCGTTGATCTTAAAGGATTGGAAAACATGTTGGAGGATAAGGTGGATATCGGAAAAGCCTGTTCCGTCCAACTGGATCACGATGGAGGTCCCATCGAGGTTCGGGTGGGACAATACGGTCCATTTGTTCAACAAGGTGAAGTGCGGAAATCAATCCCTGCCGATGTATTTCTTGGAGACCTGAATGTGGACAAAGCATTAGAAATATTAAATCAAGAAATCAATGAAGATCGAGAATTGGGCAAAGATGATGAATCTGGAGAAATAGTTTTATTGAAAAATGGCCCTTACGGCCCTTATGTGCAATTGGGTGAAACCAGTAAGCGGAAGGGCATTCCTAAAGGCACATCTCCTGTTGAAGTGGATTTGGAAATGGCATTGAAGCTCCTCTCTCTTCCACGGATATTGGGGAAACATCCTGAAACCGGCGAAGATGTAAAAGCGGATTATGGCCGATTCGGACCTTACGTAACCGCGGGCAAAGGGAAAAATGGCACCATTCCACCCACCATATCTCCTTTGACCATAGAATTAAATGAAGCACTGGAACTCATCAAAAATCGGAATGCAGGTCCCCAAGCATTACGCACATTAGGTGACCACCCCACCACGGGTGAATCATTGGTGATTAAATCTGGACGATATGGTCCTTACATCACGGATGGAAAAGTGAATGCCTCCCTCCCCCGGAATACGGATCATGAAACCATGACCCTAGATGATGGGGTTGCTTTAATTGATAAAAAACGAGCGGCACCACCTCGAAAGAAAAAACGAAAAACAGGAAAGAAGAAAAAGAAATGAAACGCATTCTATCTATACTTGTATTCACGGGTATCATCTGGGCTCAAGAAAAAAGTGAACTCATCATTGATGTAGAGCAGAGCCTCATGGCTACTTGCTGTTGGAGCGGTACAGTTTATGACCATGGCAATAAAGAGATGGAGTTGAATATTGCTGCCATGGTGGGCGAAGGAAAAACCAAAGCGGAAATTTTGGATTATTATACCGAACAATATGGAGAGCGTGTGTTGGCCGTACCCAAAGCAGAAGGGTTCAATATTTTTGCATGGGTTGCACCTATTTTTATTTTTGGGTTGGGACTTACCATTATTTTCCTTTACATGCGAACGTCTAAAGATAATCTGACTCCCATAGTAAATGCAGATGATACCATTGCCTATAGTGATGAGATTGAGCAGGAATTGAAAGAGCTCGACTAAATCTTCTTGTTTAACCGTCCGTAGCCAAAGCGAAGGCGGAAGAGTATTGTCCTGATTGTGAACGGGGCGAGGTGTGGGATTCCATATAAAATGAATCATTATTATGTGAATTCAGCCTAATTTTCCTCCCTTATATCTGAATAAATATTAACGGAGTATCCACTCACCCATGAATATCGATAAAATCGTATCCCTCTGTAAACGGCGGGGATTCATTTTTCAAAGTTCTGAAATTTACGGCGGATTTGGCGCCGTCTATGACTATGGTCCATTAGGGATTGCCCTAAAAAATAATATTTCTCAACTCTGGTGGAAAGCCATGACCCAACTCCACGAAAATATCGTTGGGCTCGACAGTGGTATTCTCATGCACCCCCGCATCTGGGAAGCATCCGGCCATGTGGGGGCTTTCAATGACCCGTTGGTGGATTGCAAACAGTGTAAAGCTCGCTATCGAGCTGACGAATTATTTGACGGCAACCCAAACGATGGTAAATGGGAAGAAATCCAATGCCCTAAGTGTGGCACTACAGGTAATCTCACCGAACCACGGCAATTCAACCTCATGTTCAAAACCCATATTGGTCCGGTGGAAGAAGACGCAAACATAGCTTACCTCCGCCCGGAGACAGCTCAGGGAATTTATGTAAACTACCTCCTAACCCAAAATGCCATGCGCCTGAAAGTACCTTTTGGTATCGCCCAAATCGGAAAAGCATTCCGGAATGAAATCGTAGCGCGAAACTTCATTTTCCGCACACGAGAATTTGAACAAATGGAAATGCAGTATTTCGTGAAACCCGGCACTGATGATGCATCCACGGTAGATTGGAAAAATGAACGGATGGCTTTCTATAGTCAGCTCGGCATTAATTCAGCCAATCTTAGATTCCATGAACATGGTGAAGGTGAATTGGCTCACTATGCCAAAGAAGCATGGGATATCGAATTTGAATTTCCTTTTGGCTGGTCTGAGATTGAGGGTATTCACAATAGAACAGACTTCGACCTGGTCCGCCATCAAGAATTCTCCGGGAAAAAAATGGAAGTATTCGATCAAGTAAACAATGAACGCTTTATACCTTATATCATTGAAACTTCAGCAGGCTTGAACCGAATGTTATTGGCGGTCCTTTCGGATGCTTATTGGGAAGATGATGAAAATAACCGCGTGGTGATGAAGCTCCATCCACGTATTGCACCGGTGACTGCGGTGGTCTGTCCTCTGGTGAAAAAGGACGGACTCCCTGAATTGGGCCATGAAGTGACGGACATCTTGAAACCCCACTTCAAAGTGATTTACGATCAGCAGGGATCTATTGGCAAACGGTACTATCGTCAAGATGAAGCGGGGACACCTTTTGGCATTACTATCGACCATCAATCTACAGAAGACAATACCGTCACCTTGCGACATCGTGACACCCAACAACAAGACCGGGTGGCCATGGATCAATTGGTAACGGCCATCAACAACATCATGGAGGCTTATTCATGAACCGACATTTATCACTCCGCTCCGGCAACCCCACTCTCAATGCCAAAACTTTTACCGGATTTGACATGACTGCCGTTGGATCCATGACCATAATGGGCACAGTCCATAAAACAGCATTATCCTTGCTACTTCTCATGACTACTGCCCTCTTCACATGGAATCTACCTATGGGCGATCCTCGAGGAAACGGCCTCATGATGCTGGGCATGATCGGCGGATTGGTCGTGGCCATCGTTACGGTTTTCAAACACCAATGGGCCAAATATACAGTCCCTGCCTATGCCCTCTTGCAAGGACTGGCATTGGGGGGTATATCCAAATTTTTTGAAACCATGTACCCGGGGATTGTGAATCAGGCTGTTATGCTTACTTTTGGTACTTTGGGTGCCTTACTTCTGGCTTATCGCTCCGGACTGATTAAGGCCACCGAAAATTTCAAACTGGGGATTGTGGCAGCCACGGGTGGGATTGCTTTTGTCTATCTCATCAGTTGGATTTTGGGTATGTTTGGAGTTACCGTTCCGGTAATTCATTCTAATTCAAATATGGGCATTCTTTTCAGCATAGGTGTGGTGGTTATTGCCGCATTAAACCTTATACTTGATTTTGATTTTATTGAAGAAGGTGCAGAAAAAGGCGCCCCAAAATATATGGAATGGTACGGTGCCTTCGGTCTTCTCGTAACATTGATCTGGCTCTATTTGGAAATTCTTCGTTTACTTGCAAAGCTCTCATCACGGAGAAACTAATACCAAGAATTAATTTAAAGTTGCTTTAGGTCTTTTCTACTTACTTTATCTTAGGGTTTATGAGGATTATCAATTGAAAAAAGGATTTCATTGGAATAAATGGACGCGCAAGACTCATCACTGGGGGGCCTTTGTTATCCTCATCCCCATATCTGTAGTCATCGCCACCGGTATTCTGCTTCAGCTCAAAAAAGAAGTAGCATGGATTCAACCGCCCACGGTACATGGAAAATTAGAAAATAATCCTGCAATCTCTTTCAATGATATTTTAACTGCAGCTCAATCTGCGCCAGAAGCCAAAATCCAATCCTGGGATGATGTGGATCGTCTGGATGTCCGCATGGACAAAGGCATTGTGAAAGTCCGTGGTAAAAATAGATGGGAAGTCCAGATCGATACCCACTCCGGGGAGGTATTGCAAGTGGCTTACCGCCGTTCTGATTTAATTGAACAGATTCACGATGGGTCTTGGTTTCATGATAAAGCCAAACTTTGGATCTTTTTTCCCGCAGGGATCATTTTATTTGTCCTTTGGATTACCGGCGTTTATATGATTATTCTCCCCTATACAGTGAAATGGAAACGGAAGCGAAACGGATGAAACCATATATTCTTTTCCTGCATATTTTCTTTTTTGCCTGTACTACTCCTTCCTTTGATATCATGATTCAAAATGGGCAGATCGCTGATGGATCCGGTGGTGAATTATTTAAAGCCAATATTTATATCCGGGATGGCAAAATCATCATGGTGGGCCACTTGAAAAGGGCTATGGCCACCGAAACGATTGACGCCACAGGATTGGTTACCGCCCCGGGTTTCATTGATATGCACACCCATTCAGAATTGAAGAGTTTACAATTCCCTGTAGTTGAAAATTATCTTCAGCAAGGGGTCACCACCATGGTGGGTGGCAATTGTGGTAGTTCGCCTTTGCCCATGAGCACCTTCATGGCCGACACCGAAGCCAAGGGCATTGGTCCAAACCTGGCCTTACTGGTGGGGCATAATACCGTCCGTAGAAAAGTGATGGGCACAGAAAACCGATTGGCTACAGAAGCCGAATTAAAGGCCATGCAAACCTTGATCCAAACTGCCATGGATGATGGCGCCTTTGGTTTGTCCACAGGGTTGAAATATATCCCCGGTGCCTATTCCAATACAGATGAAGTGGTGGCGCTCGCATCCACGGTTTCTAAGAATAGAGGATTCTACGCCACCCACATGCGTGAAGAAGGGATTGGTCTATTAGAATCCGTAGATGAAGCCATTAATATTGGTCGTGAAGCAAAATTGCCGGTGCAGATTTCTCACCATAAGGCCGTGGGTAAATCCATGTGGGGCAAGTCGGTAAAGACATTAGAAAAGATTGAAAATGCCAGAGCAGAAGGCATTGAAGTGGTGGCAGATCAATATCCATATACGGCAACCAGTACCACGCTCACAGTGGTGTTCCCTGCTTGGTCCTTGGCCGGCGGCATGGATGAATTGAAAAAGCGATTAGATGATCCAACACAACGGCAAAAAATTAAAGATGGTATCGTTTGGAATATAGTCTATGATCGTGGCGGCGGAGATCCGGCAAGTATCGTGGTATCAAATTACCCGCCCAATACCGAATATAATGGCATGAATTTGGGTGAGATTACCGCATCGAAAGGAATTGACCCTACGCCGGAAAATGCCGCGGACGTCCTCATGGATATGGTTTATGCCGGTGACGGATTGGGGATATACCATTGCCTCAATGAAGAAGATGTGAAACGCTACATGGCACATCCCCAAGTCATGCATGCTTCTGATGGGTGGACCGTCGAGTTTGGGGAAGCACAACCCCACCCCCGTAGTTACGGTACTTATCCCCGCATCTTGGGTCGATATGTACGAGATCAGGGTGTTTTATCTTTGCCTGAATCCATCCGAAAAATGACACAACTCCCGGCCTCAGTCTTGGGTTTAAAAGATCGAGGTGAAATCAAAAAAGGGTTTTGGGCGGACCTTGTGATTTTTGATCCCAATACAATCATTGATAATGCGACTTTTGAAGCACCCCATCAATATCCAACAGGTATCAACCATGTTTTGGTGAATGGAACAGTGACTATTGAAAATGGAAAACATACCAAAAGCTTGGCAGGAAAAATTCTAAAACATACTCCCTAGGTCGTCCAACATATTTGTAAAGAACCCCTATGCTAATTTATTTTTTTCCCAATTTCAAACCCGGGACCCAAATGTTAAATAAATTATCATTATCATTATTGATCTTCTTTATTTCCTGTGCCCCAATAAAGAATGGAGAAAACCGGAATAAGGAGTCGAAGGCACCTTGGAATAAAGGTGCAATTGTAACAGCTGCCAATCCCCATGCAGTGGAGGCAGCAATTGAAATATTAAATAAAGGTGGCAGTGCAGTAGATGCAGCAATTGCAGCACATTTAGTCCTTGGCCTTGTTGAACCTCAAAGTTCAGGATTAGGCGGCGGTGGATTTATGCTTACTTATGATTATAAGTCAGAGGAAATGTCTTTTATTGATGGTAGAGAAATAGCGCCTTCAAAAGCTACGGTTGATATGTTTATGAAAGGAGATACTGTTATGCCCTTTATAGAGGCTTGGCAGAGTGGTAAGGCAGTGGGCGTGCCGGGTGTAGTTGCATTATATACAACTGCTCATGATAAATACGGAAAATTACCCTGGTCATCTCTTTTTGATTATGCAATTAAACTTGCAAACAAAGGCTTTATAGTTTCTCCACGTTTGGCATACTTTGTTGATGCGGCAAAATATCGAGGCCGCCTTTCAATGAATAAGGGGTCAAAGGATTATTTCTACCCTAAAGGGGTGCCGATAAAAAAAGGAGATTTATTAAAGAACCCTGAATATGCAACTACTTTAAAGCGGATTTCTAAAGAAGGAGAATCGGCATTTTATAAAGGATCTGTCGCCCAGTCAATTGTTAACGCCGCAAAAACAGATCCTAACCCTGGTATCCTTGATCTTGTTGACCTTAGCGCATACAGAACAAAAGTCAGACCTGTGATTTGCGGTTCATATCGGGATATGGAGATTTGCACAACCTCACCCCCTTCTTCAGGGGTTACTCAAATCATGATTACTGGTTTATATGATTATCTTATTAATGATGATGATGATATCCATAAAAAGGTAATTGCATTTGTAGATGCCCAAAGGCTTGCCTATGCAGATAGGGATCATTATTTTGGCGACCCGGATGAAATTGATATACCTATTAAGGCATTAATTAATCCGAAATACCTTCAAAATAGGGCCAAGGAAAGATTTAAACCTCATGAAAAACCCAATCATGGCGATCCTTCAATTGTCATGAATTCACTTGAAAAACTACCATCATGGGGCAATGATAAAACCGAAGAATCAGCAGGGACTACTCATTTATCAATTATAGACCAAGACGGCAATGCAGTATCAATGACAGCAACCATTGAAAGTGCTTTTGGTTCCCATAGGTGGTCCAGTGGTTTCCTTTTAAATAATGAAATGACAGATTTTTCCAGAGATGTGCCAAAAGATGGCTCCCGTGTAGCCAATGCAGTTGCGCCAAATCGAAGACCAAGATCTTCTATGTCTCCTACTATGGTATTTGATAACAAGAACAATCTATTAATGATCACGGGATCACCAGGTGGAAATTCGATCCCAGCGTATGTTTCAAAAAATATTGTCGGGGTTCTGGATTGGGGTTTGGATGCCCAGTCAGCCGCTGATCATCCTAACATAGTTGCCCGTGGAGAAAGCGTGAAAGTAGAGAAAAGTACCGAGCAAGGAAACCTTATTTGGAAATTATTAAAAGAAAAAGGGTACAATGTAGAAGAGTTTCTTCACAGTGACGTGTCCGGCGTTCATTCCGTAGTCGTATTGCCAGATAAATTAGAAGGTGCAGCTGATAAGCGTCGCGAAGGCATTGTTCGCACACTTAAGAATTAAAGGGTTTCTAAGGACTACATATGAAACTTAAAATTACATTGATCAATATAATCTTCTTATTCAGCTCAATTATTTTTGCATCCCACCCCCCACCCATTTTTGGTAAAAATGGAATGGTCGTATCCACCAGTCGCCACGCTTCTCAAGTGGGAATCCATATATTGAAAAAGGAAGGTAACGCTGTGGATGCTGCCGTGGCAGTAGGGTTTGCACTAGCAGTTACATCATCTTCTAATGGTAATATTGGCGGCGGCGGTTTTATGGTTACTCGTTTTGCAGATGGAAAAACATTTACTTTGGATTTTAGGGAAATGGCACCGTTATCTGCCCATCGAGACATGTATTTAGATGAAAATGGAGATGTCATTGAAGGTAAATCCCTGAACAGCTATTTTGCCACGGGTGTTCCCGGATCAGTAGATGGACTTTTAAAGGCATGGCGGGATCATGGTTCGGGGAATATTACTCTAAAGCAATTATTGTCACCGGCAATTAAATTGGCTGATCGAGGGTTTGATCTTTCTTATTATGAAGCAGATCGATTCAATCAAAACAAAGAAAGGCTCAGTCAACACCCAGAAACAAAACGCATTTTTACACGTGATGACCGGGAATGGGAGTCGGGCGACATGTTTAAACAAGAGGATTTGGCCAAAACGCTGAAACGTATCGCTAAAAAAGGTCGGGATGGATTCTATAAAGGGAAAACTGCAGATTTAATTGTTTCAGAAATGGAAACGGTAGGCGGTTGGATTACCCATAAAGATCTAGAAAATTATGAATCCAAATACAGGGATCCTATTCAGGGCAGCTTTCAAGACTATGATGTGATCTCCATGGGGCCCCCCAGTTCTGGCGGTGTGCTACTGGTACATATGCTCAATATGGTGAATGAAATCCAAAACCGCACGACGGATATGCCTATAGATATGAGTTTTAATTCGTCTGATTACATTCATGCCCTAACAGAAATTGAACGGCGGGCCTATGCGGACCGAGCCGAGCATTTGGGCGATGCAGATTTTTGGGATGTGCCCATGAATATGCTCCTTTCCTCTGACTATGCAAAAGAACGAGCTGCCACCATTAATTTTTCAAAAGCGACAAAATCTACAGATATTCACCACGGCGGACCTCAAAAAGAAAGTGAAGAAACCACCCATTATTCTGTGGTAGATAAATATGGGAATGCAGTTTCTGTCACCACTACCATCAACTGGGGATATGGCAATGGTGTAACCGTTGCCGGTGCCGGTTTTCTTCTGAATAATGAAATGGACGATTTTTCCAGCAAGCCCGGCGTCCCCAATGCGTTTGGATTGGTTGGCAACGAAGCCAATGCCATCGAGCCAAAAAAGCGTCCATTAAGCTCCATGACACCCACGATTGTTTTAAAGGATAATAAACCCTATTTGATTTTAGGTACGCCTGGTGGATCGACTATCATTACTACTGTCATGCAAAATATTCTTAATGTCACCCTTCACGATATGGATATTAAGGAGGCAGTCTCCTCTCCACGTGTCCATTCTCAATGGTTGCCGGATATGGTCTTTTATGAAAAATATGGATTATCCAGTGATGTGGTGGAGAATCTAAAAGCCAGAGGTCATAATATGCAGCTTCGGGGTGATATTGGTGAAGCGAATGGCATTATGATTAATGAAAAGGGCTATTGGGGCGGTGCAGATTCTCGTGGAGAAAATACTGCGATCGGATATTAATTTTATAAATCTAGGCCATTAAAATTGCTTCGGTCTAAGATTGCTTCACACATTAATCATAATTGATCATTATGTCGCCTTAACAGCCAACTGGCCGCACCCTGCATCGATATCCGTTCCTTTACTCCAGCGGACGGTGACCGTGAATGGTGCTTGTTTTAATGTATTTAAAAATTCTCGGATGGTTTGTTCATCTGGCCGACTAAATTCTCCCCCGATTTCATTATAAGGAATGACATTCACCTTACAGGGCAATCCGGAAAGATGCTGAATGAGTTTCAATCCAGCGTATGGCGAATCATTAATGCCTTTTAGTAATACGAATTCAAAAGTGATAAACCGTTTTGTCTTTTGATAATAATAAAACGCCGATTCCATGAGTGATTTCAATGAATGGGTTTGGGTCAAAGGCATGATTTTTTTGCGTCGATCCTCATCAATGGCGTTGAAACTGATGGCCAATTTGAATTGACGATTTTCATCGGCCATTTGGCGAATTTTAGGTACAATCCCCGCGGTAGAAATGGTGATTCGCCGTGCGCCAAATCCCAGTTCTGTATTCAATCGGGTTGCCCCTTCCATGACGCGATTATAATTTAAAAAAGGCTCCCCCATCCCCATAAACACCACATTCGTGATCTTCTTTTGGGATTCTCTTTCCAATTGGAGGACTTGATCCACAATTTCCCCTGCGCTCAAATTTTTAATAAATCCCATGGAAGCAGTTGCGCAAAATTTGCAGTCCACGGCACACCCCACCTGACTAGAAATACATACAGTGGTACGATCTTTATCATGCATGAGTATGGACTCAATATTGTGACCGCTTTGCGTTTTGAATAAAAACTTTCTGGTTGGCTCTATTTTTGATCCCGTAATATGAATAATCTCCAAAGGATGAAGTGGCAGCGCTTCAGACAGATTCTGTGAGAGCTGTTTAGGGATGTTTTCCATTTCATCCCAATCGGCAACATGGTTTTTGTAAATCCAGTTATGGATTTGTGCTAACCGAAATGGCTCTCCACCCACTTCAGCCAAAAGTGTTTTGGCTTCATTTGGGTCAAGTTCTATGAAAGATTTTTTAGCCTCAGGCATGGGGTGGAATTTCTATCTACCCTGCAGGGGACACAAGACATTCTCTTTGGTTCTTCCCAAGGTGGCATGTAAGTTTTCGCCCCTGTATATTTCTTCAAATTTTTAGAGAAAGCATCCGATGACCAACCAAACAGATATTCAATTATTAGAAAAACTCGGCGATACAAAGAAAACGTTTTTTAACGAAATCGGCAAATCTATCATTGGCCAACAAAATGTGCTCGATCATATTTTAATCGCATTGCTCTGTAAAGGGCATACCTTAATAGTGGGTGTCCCAGGATTAGCAAAAACACTCATGATTAAATCCATGGCGGAATTGCTGGATCTGGATTTTAGCCGAATCCAATTTACACCAGATCTCATGCCCAGTGATATCACGGGGACAGAATTGATTGAAGCGGACCAATCTACAGGCAAACGGGTGTTTCGATTTTTTAAAGGACCGGTTTTTGGCAACATCATTCTCGCGGATGAAATTAACCGTACACCGCCAAAAACTCAGGCTGCCCTTTTAGAAGCCATGCAGGAACATAAAGTTACTGCATCCGGTAATACCTATGATTTGGAAGAACCTTTCTTCGTATTGGCCACACAAAATCCCATTGAGCAAGAAGGAACTTATCCACTGCCCGAAGCCCAATTGGATCGCTTCATGTTTAACATTTTGATTGACTACCCTGATCGAGATGAAGAAGTATCTATTGTTCAATCCACGACTGCCACTGAAAAACCTCAACTAGATAAAGTAATTTCTCGACAAGAGATTTTGGAATATCAGGGATTGGTCCGCCGTGTGCCTGTAGCGGACAATGTGGTTGAATATGCCGTGGATCTTGTGAGTGCTACACGTCCCGGCGATAATGCGAAAGATTTTATTAATGAATGGATTGATTGGGGTGCAGGTCCTCGCGCATCACAATATCTAATATTGGGTGCAAAAACACGAGCGGCCTTGGATGGCCGTCCCACAGCAGATATCAATGATGTAAAAGCATTGGCACTTCCTGTGCTGCGCCACCGCATGCTTCCCAATTTTAATGCCGAAGCAGAAGGTATGAAAGTAGATGATATTCTGAATCGCTTAATCGGTTAAATGATTGACAAACGCAAATATCTCGACCCCAAAATGGTTGCCAAATTGGATAATATGGCACTCCGTGCTCGCCTCGTTGTAGAAGGTTATTTAATTGGCCAACATAAAAGCCCTTACCACGGATTCAGTGTTGAATTTGCAGAACACCGCGCCTATGGTCCAGGAGATGATACACGCCATATTGATTGGAAGCTCTATGGCAAAACAGACCGCTATTATGTGAAGCAGTTTGAAGAAGAAACCAATTTACGTTCCCATATTTTATTAGATACGAGTAAATCCATGCAATTTGGCAGTGGAGCTGTATCCAAATTAGATTATGCCCGCTACCTATCTGCTGCGATAACGCACCTTATGCTGAATCAGAGAGATGGTATTGGACTTGTTCTTTTTGATGAAAAAATAAATACATTTATTCCACCACGAGCCGCCCCATCTCATGCCAATAATATCATGGGTAAGTTAGAACATATTCAGACGGGCCCTGATACAAACATCCGCACTACGTTGGATCAAATGGCAGACCGAATTAAGAAACGGGGATTGGTCATATTAATTTCTGATCTCATGGATGACCCGGATGCGGTACTCATGGGATTAAATCATTTTCGACATAATAAACAGGAAGTCATCGTTTTTCATTTAATGGATCGTCAAGAATATGAATTTGATTTTGGAGATCGTACCCAATTCAAAGATATGGAGACAGGTGAAACGATTACAACAGATCCCTGGCATATTCGTTCTGACTATCAATCTATGATTGATTTGTTTCAGAAAAAATATCGGACAGGTTGTCGTAACCAGCGGATTGATTATGTGCCGCTATTTACCGATCAGTCTTTGGATTTGGCTCTGAATGAATATTTAAAGAAAAGGCAAAAATCGGGGTAATAAAAAACTCACTCACAAGTTGAGAGGGGCTTTATATAATAATGATCTATCTGGGATTTAATCAGCCACCAAGTTTTTTTGCTTTTTCAAAATACCGAGTCGCCCCTTCTGGGTCACCCTGTTTGATTAATACTCTTGCCATTCCCTTATAATGTTCAGGGTTTTCCGGATCAAGCGCGATCAGTTCTCTATAGAATTTTGAAGCCCGTCGCCATTTTTCAGCATTTTCAAACGTCTGAGCTATACCCACTAGTGCTTCTGTATCATCAGGGTTTAAATCGTATGCATCCAAAAAACTATCTTCTGCAGCTTGAAAATTATCCAGCTGCATATTGAGTACACCCAAATTGAAATATAGGTTGGCTTTTAGTTTTTTATCTGTCTCCGCTTTAATGGCTGCTTCAAATGTTGTCACCGATTTTTCTTTTTCACCCAAATCGTAGTACAGTGTGGCCAGTGTCCGAATGGCATTGGAACTAGTGGGATCAATCTCCAATGCTTTCTTGATATAGACTATGGCCTCTTCTTTATTGCCTGAAAAGGATAAAATCTGCCCCAGGGTCATATTTGGCTGGAACTCATTAGGCATGAGTTCTGATGCTTTTTTACCACTGATAATGGCACTTTCACTGTCACCTAATTCATAATAACTATTAGCAAGAATCGCGTAGGTTTGCCCCTCTGAAGAATCAATCTCTACTGTTTGATTGAAAAGGTCAACGGCCTCTTCTAGTGTTGATTTGTCCCTGGAACCCATAAATTCGTTATATTTTTGAACCGCATTATTATAGTTCTCTGCCCAAAACATGGCACGATAATTTTTGACGATTTCACTAATGGGTCGGCTATTCATTTTTGCTGCAGGATCTGCCTTTACTGCGCGGTCGAAAAGGGCATTCATTTTAGTCCATTGGCGTTTCTTAGCGTGAACATGATATCCGATTTGCACCATTACTTCAGCATTTTCCGGCTCAACTTCCAATGCTTTAATTAGATATTCTTCTGCTTTTTCCCAGTTTTCTTCTTTGATGGCCATTTTCGCTGTGGTGTATTCTGCTGAACTACCACACCCCCATAGAACCATTGCAATGAGTCCCGTGCCTAAAAGTTGTTTTATAACTCGATTCATGTTTTCCTCAATAAAAAATTGCTTCAAAAATAACCTATGAAGTTATAGGATTTTATATACCCATTCAAGGAATACAGTATAGAGCCTGTCTTGGCCTATTTATTCAAATAATGACAATTTTAATTGACTTATTTGATCCAATTTAAATTGCGCGCCTGGGCCCTGAATAATTTCCTCTGCCAAGTATCCACCAATCTCGCCTGCTTTTGGTGGTGGAAGTCTTTTTGATAACGATGCCAGAAATCCCGCTGCATACATATCTCCTGCCCCAGTTGAGTCGGTGGCAGTTAATGGGCGGGGCGGTACAAAGGTCTTTTCGCCATGATCCAGAACAAGAGATCCCTTTTCCCCCAATTTTATCCCCGCAATATCCACAATACCTGCCAATATACCTGTTGATACATGATAATCATCTGTCCCAAATAAAATTGATAACTCCGATTGGTTGGCAAACACCACATCCACATCTTGCTCAATCATTCCTAAAAAATCATCTTTATTTCGATCCACAGCAAACGGGTCGGCCACATCAAATACAATTTTCACCTCATATATTTGTGCAATTTCAATGGCAGACTTAATTGCAGATTTTTGTGAATCCGTATCCCACATATAACCGGTAAAATAGAAAAATTTGGCCTGAGATAATTTTTCTACATCAACATCCCCTATAGAGAACTCCCTGCACATCCCTAAATGGGTATTCATGGTCCGCTCACCATCGGGGGTTACAAGAATAATACTGGATCCGGTTGGCCCATCTCCCTGAACCAATCCAGAAATGACACCATATTTTACAGCTTGTTGGATATACGTTTGACCAAAATCATCCTGACCAACTTTACCGGCAATAAGTGCAGGAATACCCAATCCTGAGCATGCCACCATGGTATTGGGTGCCGATCCTCCCGGATGATAAACAGGGGTATAATTTTGGAAATAAGACCTGATTTCATTTTGGCGATCTACATCAACAAGATGCATAACGCCCTTATCAATTTCTAATTGCTTGAGATCTTCATCCTTAGCAGAAATCACCACATCGATTAGTGGATTCCCAATGCCGTAAATAATAGGTTGGTTTTGATTCATGAATTTGGAATGTTTTGATTGATGATATTAAAATTTCAAAATCTTATCATTTTGCGGGTCGATTTTAATTGACCTTATTAATAGAGTCCAAGTCCGTTTTCAATAATACATTGAAGAAAGTTTGAATTTATTTTGAAAGAGTTAAAGGCTTGCCACCTTCAGAGAAGGCCATGTATATTCAATGATCATGGCCTCAAAAACCTTTGCAATTATAACCGATGTGCATTCTAATGTGGCTTCCCTGAGAAAGGGACTTTCCATCCTAGATGCCCGTTCAGATATCGATCAAATCATCTGCCTGGGAGATTGTTTTGCCCTTGGCCCTGATCCAAAGACCACTTTAGAATTACTTCAATCCATTCCGGATTGTATTTTCATCCGTGGGAACCACGATCGATATTTGCTTGAAAAATTATGGACACAGGAGCGGCCAAATTTAGAGGGGATGTCTCCGGATGATCCCATTTGCCAGGCCATTGTTGCCAATGAAGAATGGACGGCCAATGAATTGGGTGATGCTGGTGTGAATTTTTGCAACGCCATGCACATTGCCCATCG
>DKLW01000016.1:19554-35157 GCA_002455835.1 Fidelibacterota bacterium UBA6630
CCCCCCACCATGGATGAAGCGCTGGTATGGCGAAATCATATATTAAACGGGAACCCTGATATAAAACAATTTATTTTTGTCCATGGCCATGTTCATACACCGCGAAATGAGTCTGCGGAGAATATGACTATTTTATGTCAAGGTGCTACGGGCCTTCCATTTGACGAAGACCCCCGAGGTGCTGTCGCATTCTTAACTGTGGGAGAAGAAGTGAACTGGGATGTGGTTCGATACGACTATAACCGAGATGAAACAATTGATCTTCTAGAAAAACGGCAGCCGCCTTTCTATACAAATTTGCAAAATACAGTTCGTCACGCATCAATACGAAACGACCTTTAAGGTCAGCCCTCTTTCCCGTAATTTCACCCCCTAATTCAGAATATTAAATGCTCTATTTCGATCACAGTGCTACCACGCCTATTCACCCGGATGTACTCGCCAAGATGCAATCCGTTTCCCAGGACCATTTTGGGAATCCATCTAGCATTCATTCTTCGGGACGAAAATCTCGAGCCATATTAGAATCTGCCCGACGGACCATTGCAGAATCCATTCACGCAGAATCATCTGAAATTGTATTTACAGGCAGCGGCACAGAAGCAAACAATGTAGTGCTATGGTCAATGGCCCAAGGCGAAAAGCGGCATGTGATTACATCAATGGTCGAGCATCCTGCTGTATTGAAAGTATTACGAAAGTTAGAACCTTTTGGTGTGACATTTACTGCCCTGTCTGTCGATAGTTATGGACTTGTGGATCCAAAAGAATTGAAAAAAGCGATTCAGCCCGATACAGGTTTGATTAGCATTATGATGGTGAATAATGAAGTAGGGACTATTAATCCCATGGCATCGTTGGTGAGGATGGCTCAATCCAAGGGCATTCCATTCCATTCAGATACGGTACAGGCATTGGGTAAAACACAATTATCTGCGAAAGCAATTCATGCGGATTATTTCAGTTTTTCTGCACACAAACTCTACGGTCCAAAGGGGGTAGGGTTTTTATTTAAACGGAAAGGTGCTTCTTTAAACCCAATAATCCTTGGAGGCAGTCAAGAAAATAATCTCCGGGCAGGGACAGAAAATGTGCCAGGGATTGCTGGATTAGCCGAAGCCGTTCGATTGGCCACAGCACGGTTAGAAAAACGAAGGAATCATCTATCCGAATTGGAATCCATTTTTAAATCAGAAATGGTAACAGCCAACATAGATGTAGTGTATAATGGCCATCCGGATTATCGTGTACCTGGGGTTATTAGCGCCTCATTTCAAGGACAGCGCAGTGATATTTTATTGGCAAAGTTAGACCGACAAGGTTTTGCAGTATCGAGTGGATCAGCCTGTGGGTCAGGTTCAGTGGAGCCGTCACCAGTATTAGTAGCCATGGGCATATCTGAAGCACAAAACATTTCTACATTAAGAATCAGTTTTGGTCGGAGTAATTCAAGCCAAGAAGTGAAAACGCTTGTCTCGGCTATCTCAAACATTATCCATGGCTGACCCTATCATCGTCGGTATCAGTGGGGGTGTGGACAGTTCTGTCACGGCACTCCGCCTTCAACAGGAAGGCTATGATGTTGAATGTATATTTATGAAAAATTGGGATGGGGAAGATGATAACTGCACCGCAGAAGAAGATTATAAAGATGCCCTAGCAGTCTGCGATCACTTGGGTTTACCTTTAAGGAGTGTTAATTTTGCCCAAAACTATTGGGATAATGTGTTTCAATATTTCATAGATGAATATGCAGCGGGGCGCACACCAAACCCTGATGTTCTATGCAACCGCGAAGTCAAATTTAAAACCTTCCTGGACTATGCAATGGAGTTGGGTGCCGTAAAAATCGCCACCGGTCATTATGCACAAATCCATGAAACTGATGGCTCTTTTCAATTGCTAAAGGGATTGGATCCAAATAAAGATCAAAGTTATTTTCTTTATCTATTGGGGCAAGACGCCCTTTCAAAAAGTATGTTTCCGGTTGGCGAGATGGAAAAAACGCATGTTCGTAAACTGGCTGAATCATCGGGACTAATCAATCATGCGAAAAAAGACAGTACGGGCCTATGCTTTATCGGCGAACAAAAATTTTTCAAAGATTTCCTCAAAAAATATATACCTTCCCAACCGGGACATATCCAAACGGTAGACGGCGCACCTTGCGGAGAGCATGATGGCCTTATGTATTATACCATGGGTCAACGGAAGGGGTTGGGTATCGGCGGTGGCCATGGCGATAAAGAAGCCCCATGGTTCGTTGCCGATAAAGATTTAAACAATAATATTTTATTCGTTGCCCAAGGTCATAATCACCCTGCTTTATACCATAAATATTTAGTGGCCAATCAAGTCCATTGGATTGGCGGTTCTCCACCGGCATCTTTAGATGGTATTGCCGCAAAGATACGATATCGACAAGCAGATCAGCCTTGCACCATTACTGATTTATCCTCAGATCAGATTCATGTGAAATTTGAACATAAACAATTTGCTGTTACCCCGGGGCAATCCATTGTGTTTTATGCCGGTGATCAATGCCTGGGTGGAGCTATAATTGAAAATCGAAATTAGTTAAAAATTCATTGGAACTAATACGCCCTTTTATTTGTATTTTACTTATACTTATGAAGACCATCATTAAAGGAATTGGGGCGCTCACCATCCTTTCTGCTATCGCAGTGGGGCAATTGCGGTCTGCCCTCCCAAATCAATCATTGCCTGTGAATACACGGGGATTATCCCACGCAATAGGTGTCTCTCTCTTTGATCCCAGCCGGATTAGCATGAATCATAGTTTTAATCTCAGTATGGCAAATTTTGCAGGACAATCCCTGACCATGGGTGCCTATACAAATCATATGAATTATATGATTAAAGATAATTTGAGATTATCGACTCAATTCAGCCTGGCATCCCCCATGGGCGGCATGAATCCCTATGCTCAAAATGGTTTGGGTGGTTCTCAATTTT
Organism: Fidelibacterota bacterium UBA6630; assembly: GCA_002455835.1. Classification (GTDB taxonomy): domain Bacteria; phylum Fidelibacterota; class Marinisomatia; order Marinisomatales; family TCS55; genus TCS55. The sequence continues at coordinate 22,531 of DKLW01000016.1, forward strand.
ATTATGGCGCCAGCTTGGATTATCAACCAACCGAAAATTTATTCTTGAAATTTTCCATGAATAATTATCCACAATATGGTCAATCACGGCCATATTCTCGATTATATCATTCCCGATAGTGGCCAAGTCAAAGCGTCGCAAATCATCTAAACTTTTTTCGACACCTCGTAAAAAATCACGAAGCAAAATAGTACAACGCATAGGTTTAATCAATGCGGGGATTGCAGTCATGTCCTTATTATTGGTTGCATTCATATTTTCATTTTCAGGACGACAAACCCAAATGGGTGTGCCCATAGAAGTGAAATTCCCTTCCATGCCGGATACACCAAAATTGGCCACAGAAATTTATGATGCCAATCCCATGATGGATGTTGAAATTGAAATTTTAAACGGGTGTGGCGAACCGGGGTTGGCAGCTAAATTTTCTACCTTACTCAGACAGAATCGGGTGGATGTGGTGCGATCCGAAAATGCGGATCATTTTGAATATGATAAGACCATATTAATCCAACGCAGTGAAAATGTTTCTGGCATGAAGCATGTGGCTGATGCCTTAGGATTTAGCGTTGACAATCCTGGACAGGTCATTACATCTGTTGACCCAAATCTGGATGTGGATCTTACATTGATAATCGGTAAAGATTTTCGATCTATATCTTCGATTCAATCTTATTTAAGTAACTGATCTACCCCATTGACGAATCCCACTTCTCATCCTGCTGACACCCCTGGTGATCTGGCAGCGGAAATTGCCCAATTTGCATTAGATAAAAAAGCGGACCATGTGTTAAGCATTGATGTCAAGAAACTCACCAGTATTACTGACCAATTTGTAATTTGCTCTGCTGATACAAATATACAAGTAAAAGCGATTGCAGATGGCATACGAAAAAATACGGTCCATAAACCCACCCGAATAGAGGGTTATGAACAACTGAACTGGGTCCTTTTAGATTATATTGATATTATTGTCCATATCTTTAAAACCACTGAACGAAATTATTATAATTTAGAAAAACTTTGGGCTGATGCTCCAAAAACAGAGTACAATGATGACCATTTTACCTCAGCTAATCCAAGCACTAACTGAGACCATACAATCTCTCGGATACCCCGAAAAAGAGATTAAACTTTCGCCACCCAATAACCCTGTATTTGGGGATCTTTCAACCAATTTGCCCCTGACTTTAACAAAGGATTTAATACTAGATCCAATGGCGATTGCCGAAACAATTAAAGATGAGTTGAATCTTTCTGATGTCAATATTGATGCCATTACCGTTACACCACCCGGATTTCTGAATTTTAAAATTGGCAATACTTATTATCACCAAGTATTGTCTGAAATTCTCGAAAATGAACAGTACGGCAGGGGAAAATCCGGCGAAGGACTCATTGCCAATGTGGAATTTGTTAGCGCAAACCCCACTGGTCCGCTTACTGTTGGGCATGGTCGGAATGCTGTATTGGGTGATACGGTTGCCAATATTTTAGAATGGAATGGCTATGACGTCACCCGTGAATATTATTTTAATGATGCGGGTCGTCAAATGCGCATTTTAGGCCAATCGGTTGAAGCGCGATATTTTGAAATTTTGGGTAAAGATTATTTCTTCCCTGAAGACGGTTATGAAGGGAACTATATTAAATCAATCGCCCAAACTGTTTTGGATGAATTTGGTGATGATCTCAAGCCGGCAGATGAACAGTTTAAAACTCAGGCTGAAAAGGCCATTTTTGCCGATATAGAAAAAAGCTTATTTAAATTGGGTATCCATTTTGATCAATTCACCAATGAAAAAACATTCTATGAAAATGGCGAAATTGATCGATTCCTCAAGGAATTAAAAGCAAAAGATCTAATATATGAAAAAGATGGTGCCACCTGGTTTCGTGCCACCGCCTTGGGTAAAGAACAGGATCGGGTGTATATTAAAGGGACAGGCGAACCCACCTATCGTGTACCGGATACAGCCTATCACAGGGATAAAATAAATCGCAATTTTGACCTCATCATTGATGTATTCGGGGCTGATCATGCCGATACTTACCCGGATATACTCCTGGCCTTAGATGCATTAGGAATGAAAACTGAACATATACACGTTTTGCTCTATCAGTTTGTTACCCTTTTGCGCGGAGGTGAAAAAGTAAAGATGTCCACTCGTAAAGCCAATTTTGTCACCATGGATGAATTGGTAGAAGAAGTGGGCGCAGATGTGGTACGATACTTTTTTATCATGCGAAGTATGAATTCCCATTTGAATTTTGATTTGGATTTGGCCACGGATCAATCGGAAAAAAATCCGGTTTATTATTTACAATATGCCCATGCCAGAATCTGCAATATTATTAAGCATGGTGAATCCATGGGGATCAGTTCAGATAAAGAAGCATATGATGTATCTCTCCTTGTTCACACTTCTGAAATCAAACTATTAAAGCGGTTGGAACAATTCCCTTCTAATGTGGAAAATGCGCTGGATTCGCTTGAACCCCAAACCATAGCAAATTATTTGCATGATACAGCTAATCAGTTCCATAAATTTTATTCAGAATGCCGCGTAATTACAGAAGATTTACCCCTTTCTTTGGCAAGACTTGCACTGGTTAAAGGGACCCGAACCGTTCTAAGTAATGGATTATCCTTACTTGGCCTTACTGCACCAGAACGGATGTAAATGAACGGATTTATCAACACTGAAATTCAATTTTTGGTCTTATGCCTTTCTACCATGTTTACATTGGTTAATCCATTGGGTATAACCCCTATTTTTGTCGTTATGACCGAACGATTCTCCAAAACTGATCGTGTTCAGATTGCTAAAAAGGGCATTATCACAGGGACGATTACCTTAGTGGTCTTCACTTTTTTAGGATCCATTATTTTTAATTTATATGGTATTACAATCGAGGCCTTTCAAATCATGGGGGGCATATTATTTTTTCGTAGCGGACATAGAATGCTCGAAGCACAAGTGGGACGCTCTCGCTCAACCGAATCAGAGAGAGAAGAAATTAAAGATGCAGATGAGATCGCCATTAGCCCGATTGGTGTCCCTTTAATCACAGGACCTGGTGCCATTACCGGCGTGATGCTTTTATCCGGACAGACGCCATCCAATTATAGTATTGGCACTTTACTTATTGCTGTATTAATAACCATGACGGTATTTTATTATATTCTGAGAGCCGGAGATGGGCTGGGAAAACGAATCGGTGTCACTGGCATGCGCGTCATTCAGCGCATTATGGGATTAATCCTTATGGTGATTGCAGTCCAGTTCGTGATTAATGGTATTAAAACAATTATTAATAGATTATAGCGGGGCTGACTGCCGCCTGTCTACGTAAATGCTATAACAGGCATGAAACAAACTTTCTTCTTTAGAATAATAAGTGGAGGCGGGGAGAATCGAACTCCCGTCCGAAATAGAATCCCGGTAAACATCTACATGTGTAGTCATACAGATTTGGCTTACCCAAAGCTGCCCTGATGACACAGCCACTTTAGGCAAAGTCTGTTAAAGTCTTATTCCGATATCACAGACAACAATCGAAACCAGCCTATGAAATTGACGCCCTTAGATCTGGCCATAGGCGCACCAAATCCAGGACGGGCCAGCTTAATTAAGCAGCGGCCATGTAGCCGTAATCGGCATTTATGGTTTTTCCAGTTGATTAACGAGAGACTGGACCTCGACATGCCATCTACCACGATGCATATCCCGTCGAAACCGATCGCCCCCAATTTTCAATAAACTTTTTGGAATCTACACCCAAAAAAAGGAAATGCCGCAGAATCTTCAATTATTTTGAAAATCCTGCGGCTTATTTCCGAAAAATAAGGCTCTGAACGCCAACCCAGAGCCCTATCACTTTTTCACTTGCCAACCTCTTCAAATTGAATTCTTAAAGAATCCTGCCAAAAGAGGCGGTGCTAATATAAAGGCATTAAAAAATTGAACGCAATAGAGAAGTGATGAAATTTTATAATAAATTTTCTGCAAAACCTAAAGTTTTACTTTAGGTAAGGCATTTTAATCGGCTCCTCTTAAATAATTATCCTAATTTTTCATTAAAATTTAGCCCGTGCTGCTCAGTTGGTAAAGCTCGTGGCTCTTCATCACTTGGTCGGGGGTTCGAATCCTCCCGCAGGCATAAATACGAAAATCTAACCCTAGAATCGTAAAGTATAATTTAGTTTCAATGAACTGATTCGTGATGCGGTGACCAAATCAAAATCAAAAATCTTTTCACCTTCGCTAATCCAGTTATGTGTATATACGAGATAAAAGTCACTCCCAGGTTGAATAGTATGTTGGAATTTTGCAAATAACCCCAATGCTTCAGATACATTATCATATTGAACATTACTAAAAATTGCTGTTCTGGGTGTGGGATAAAGTCCAAGTTCAACATGATATAATTCTGTGCGAAAACTGGTGCCATTTATTGACACATGGTTTTTTTCATATTCTGTTTGAACATTAAACCCCGAAAAGGGTTTGATGGATAACTGCGTTTTAAATGTTTGTTTATTCCCACTCCAAAAGTCCCCTGTTTGGTATTGAAACTCTGTTGAAACCATGCGTCGCTCTGACGTTTCGATTTTGAATTGCCATTCATCACTTCTATACTCTTTCACTGGAATAGTAATATCCCTGTAAATGGTGAAAGGCCTATCCAAATATTCTACTAGGTTTACCAATTTAATTCCAATTTCATCTTGACTCTCAAATCGAACATTAAAGGGCGTGATCGTTGTTTCTTTCTTTAGCATTTTATCATTGAAATCTGCCATATATTCATATCCAATACCGAATTCTATCTGTCGGATAAATTCATATCGTTTTGGCCGGGGATGGTAACTGAAACTAGGCTGTAATCGTTTAAATCCATTTCGACGGCTGAATCCCACTGCAGGACTATACATTTCACCAAATTCCCGGTAAGATACATGGGTACGGATTATATCATTTGGATAAGTGATTCTTAGACCTCGGGTTGATAAGTCTGAAAGATTGAGATCCGTGGAATTTTTCGGTGCTGTATGTGTCACAAAAAATGCTTGTAAATATAGGTTCTTATCTCCCATAAATTCAGAAGTCTTTAAGTCCAAATCTGCGCCATAAAGAGATTGGTTTAACCCCGTTGAATCATTATCCGGATTTTGTGTGGAACGATCGGTATAGACTAAACCCAAATAGGATTGTTTAAACATGGATCGCTTCACCCTCGCTACAGTAAAATTTTCACTGGGGATGTCATCCAGAGCACTGGTATTGGCATGAATCACGCCCAACTCATAACGACCAAGTTGACCCGATAGTCTGCCACCATATTTTATAGGAATTTGTTTCCCTTCTGATAATCCGATTTTGCGGCTGAAAAATGGAGTGACATCATTTCTGGGGGCAAAGGAATATACACCAGCGCCTTCAAGGAAAAATCCCCGTTTTTCTGCATACCTCAATGGGAATCGGGTTAAGTTCACACGACGCTGGTCCACTTCCGCCTCTGCAAAATCTGTATTATAGGTTAAGGAACCCTTCAACCCGGATGTTAGATTCATGGAAATATCAAAACCGAGATCGCTGATGTTTTTTGCCTTTGCATCTTCATCTAAATCCATCTGGCGCCGGTTCATGCTGATATAGGGTTTCATCTCGATACCCTTACCCTGCGTCAAATTTTTCAACCCTCTTAAGTGACCCGCATGAATGGGTGAAGTCAACTTTTTATTTCGCTCGAATCCAGCCCATTTTGCATCTTCATTTTTTCTACGGATAGTCCTTTGAAAATTAATCCCCCATGTATCCAGGTCCGGGTTAAAATTCAAGGTGCGGAAAGGAATCAATACTTCTACGGACCAACCTTCTGGGACCATGACCACCCGTGCATCCCAAATCCCATTCCAGTCCTTATTGGTTCCCCAATACGATTCACCACCAATAATTAACCCGTCCCCCATGAGTCCTGCAGGATTAACTTCAAAAAAATAACCTGTGCGTCCATCGAGAAATGTATCCAGTATCCACATAAAACGATCATCGGTACGCAGGCTTTGGTCTCGCCGTTTTTGGTAAGCCAATATACCACTAGGGTCACTATCGTAAAGCATGGCGCCGATATAAAGATTGTTCTCATCATAAATTACATATACTTCAGATTTTTCAGTGCTGGGTGCACCTTCATTAGGATCTCTCTGGATAAAGTTGGTAGCGGGCTGAACCATCTTCCACTCCGCCTCATCTAAAAGTCCATCCAATTTGATTCTCCCAGTCTCGATTTGCCTTGTTGTAATGGATGGCTTCGGAATGGCTTCTTGCCCAAAAGAAATTCCCACCAACAGACTTGCAATAAAAAAAAAACAATAGAATTTTATATTAAATTTTAACATACGGACGGTTATTTTTTTATTGAGGTTATACCAAAAGGTTATGGTATGCTAGTACGATAGTCTTTTTCAACCAATCGTACACAATACAACCCACTGTACATATCTGAGAAGAAAATATACCCTTTATATGGAATCGTTCCCCACACGTTTGTCGAATTGGGGATATGCCCTTCCGCATGACCCGTTATGAAAAATGCAATTTCTCTCCCTTGGCGATATAGATCTCCCAATAGATCTCCAGAAATATCAACGATTCTTAAGCCACCGTTATAATAAGCTGCATAAAGGGTATCCCCTTTGATCCAATGGTTGTGTGAACCGGCTTCGGTGATGGTATAAACTGCCTCTTCTTTGGGATTATCTATATCTGTGAAATCCAAAAAATGGAACCCGCCTCTGGGTTGATAAGGTCTTGGTTTCCCAGGATACCGCCAAGGAAACCATTCATCGCCAGCTACGATATAAAATTTATCTGTAGACTGGCTTTTAAACGGAAAGGCAGCATGATTATGGCCGTTGGGATCTGCCATATTCGCTAAAGGAACCGGATTTGATGGGCTTCCTGTTCCTGCCCGCATCAACAATGGATTGAATTGTGTTTTTCCGCGATTTTTTTCATTGAATTTTAAACCGCCCACATCCACAGCATGGACGCCATCAGCCCAATTGGATGAATAGGCTATTCCATCCTCAACCCATACATCATGAATGCTATGCCCCGGTGTGGATAATTCATATACACCCACACGGAATGGTTTGCTTGGGTCTTCAATATTGATCATATCATATTTACGGCCGTTATTCACCGCATATACATGATTATCATATATGAATACATTATGGACACCGCCAGTCATATCATCATTGAATTCAGCCGTTATTTTCACATTATAAGGATCAGATACGTCTAAAATAACAAATCCATTCTTCCGGTTGGATGCCCCTTCTCTACTGATTACACCCACACGACCATCTTCTGAAATCTTTACATCGTTGACCGTTCGAGCATCTACGGTAACTGTATCAATAATAATCATATTTGCTGGATCTGTCACATCCCAAAAGTAGGCTTCCCCATTGGCACCCCAAGTACCTGTCACAGCGAAATCTTTTCCTACATGCTCACCAATTCCAGGCCAAATCCACAAGTCAGATGTATATACATTAGATATGAGACCGTGTCCTATAAGTTCAACTTCTTTTGCTACATTTCGCGGACCAACTTTAATGGTTTTAGTGTCAGATAATCCATTTGATGATGCTGTTATAACATAGAGACCTTCTGTTTCTGCCACAAATCGGCCATCTGATGTAATTTGTCCCGATGCAGGAAGGCCGATGCCATTTCCAGCTTTCCCCCTATATGAATATTGGATTGGGGCATTAGCAACCACCTGCTTCCTGCGATCAAATGCTTGTGTTTTCAACTGAAGAACATCTCCTGTTCTGATTTCATTTGTTTCTGTTGAAATTGAAATGGATCGAATTGGGTTTTTTACCACAGTGATTTTTATCATAGACGACAAATTTTTCACGGTAGCTTTTATATTGACCTTACCGGCTTTTTTTGTTTGGACAATGCCAAATTGGTTCACCGTAGCTATTTGTTCATCAGATGAAGATATAGAAACGTCCACATCTTTTCTTGTAAGACCTGCTTCATCATACACAATTGTTTTCAGTTGAAAAGATGAGCCGCTGAAATATTCAAGGGCAATATATTGAAATACTATCCGATCCAGTTCTGGTTTAGGAACTTCTACACGTGCAGACCCATAGATTCGATCTTCACGTTTTACTGATACGCTTCTAACCCGCAATTTTAGATTCCCCGGTTTGTGTGGTTTTATTTTCACAGTAGCAAACCCGGTTGAATCGCTAATCCGTGGCGAAGCTTCTAATGAGCGCCTAGGTTGACCATAGATCAAAAATGGGCTATGGGCCAAATCTCCATTATCATCTACCAGTTTAACAGAAATTTCCCCAATCTCACCCACATGGAGATATATAGAATCCGGTTCAAATACAAACCGGAGCGTATCTGTTTTTTCTTCCTGTCCAAAGATGCATGCCAGAGATAACAGGATTACAGCAAATAATATTAATCTTACCTTCATTCTTTTCATACTCTCCTCATTAAGCAAGAAATTACACCTTTGGAATTCATGTATGTTTGATTATTTTCAATCATCTTTGATAAATTCATCCCCACTCAGTAAAATCTACCATGTATAACCTTACAGGAGGAGGTAGTTATGTCACAACTAGATAGACGTCAATTTTTAGGTGCAATCGCTAAACCTGCTGCTGTAGCCTCAGTTGCCATGGCCAACCCCGCACTTTTAGCAAAGGCTGTATCCAAATTCAAGACCGCTAAAGGCGATCCAAAATCAATTGCCAGAGATGAATCCTACTGGCGGGAGATACAAAAAGGATACACAAAGGATGGAATTATTAATTTAAATAATGGGGGCGTAAGCCCATCCCCTACAGTGGTTCAAGAGGCAATGAAACGGCATCTAGATTTTTCAAATACATCCACCGCCTATTCTATGTGGCAGATATTGGAACCCCAGCGGGAACCAGTGAGGCGTCGAATTGCTAGACATTTCGGGTGCGATCCTGAAGAAATTGCCTTAACTCGAAATGCATCGGAAGGTCTACAGATTTGTCAAAACGGATTTGACTTGGAACCGGGAGATGAAGTCCTTACTACCACACAAGATTATGGCCGCATGATTAATACTTTCAAACAACGTGAATGTCGCGATGGAATCGTTTTAAAACAATTCAAGATTCCTATACCGGCAGAGGATGATAATGAGGTCGTCCAATTATTTGAAAAAAATATTACATCTAAAACCAAATTAATATTGATGTGTCACATGATTAATATTACTGGTCAAATATTGCCGGTAAAAAAAGTGGTCCGCATGGCAAAAAAATATGATATACCTGTGATTGTAGATGGCGCCCATACCTATGCTCATTTCCAATTCACACTGGATGATCTGGGCTGTGACTACTACGCCACCAGTCTCCACAAATGGCTCTGCGCACCACACGGTACTGGTATGCTCTTCGTTCGAAAAAATAAGATCGCGGACCTTTGGCCTCTACAGGCGCCTGGTAAATGTAATTCCGAAGACATCCGTAAGTTTGAAGAGATTGGCACGCATCCTGCAGCGAATTATCTTGCTATAGGAGATGCCCTCACTTTTCATCAGGGCATTGGAGATAAAAATAAAGAAGAACGATTAATCTATCTAAGAAATCGATGGGCCAAAAGATTACTTGAACATGATCGAATTAGACTCCACACCAGTTTAAAACCGGGGAAAGGGTGTGCCATTGCAACGGTTCAAATTGAAGGAATTGACACTTCGGACGTGGCGAAACATTTGTGGAATCATTATCGGATTTTTGTGGTTGGCATTAAACATCCGGAATTTGAAGGTTGCCGAATCACCCCACATGTATATACGACTATTGAAGAAATAGACCGTTTTGCAGATGCTATGGAAGATATACTAAAAAATGGAGTAGATATATAATGCGGTTCCTTATTCTTCTATCGATTTTAGGAATTATTGGATGTGACACATCAACACAAAAAAAGGTAATTGCTACGGAAAAAGCACCCACAGCGATCGGCACCTATTCTCAGGCTATCCAGGTGAATAATGCCTTGTATCTATCCGGTCAAATTGCACTCGACCCTGAAACAAGACAGTTGGTAAAAGGTGGGATTGAAATCCAGACCATTAGGGTTATGCAAAATCTGGAAGCAGTCTTAGATAAAGCAGGGTACGGCTTTGGAGATGTAGTTCAAACACAAGTATTTTTGGCGGATTTAAACCACTATAAACCAATGAATAATGTATATGCCAAATATTTTAGTGGAGCGCCTCCGGCTCGTGCCGTTGTTGAAGCATCAAGAATCCCGCGAGATGCATTGGTCGAAATTATGATGGTGGCGCAAAAGCCTTAGTTTTTATCGCACTCGTTTCCCTGCCCATAGACAATGATCTGCCCAATTTCAACAGCCTGATAGGATACAACCGAATCAATATATCCCTCCGCAAAGGTTTTAGATTTGCCGAAAAAGTTTAATGTATCCCTCGGGCACAACCATCAAAACATGGGCAATCCGATTGGTGCATCCACTTAGTTTCCATTGGCAGCATTAAAAACTACTGTTTGACGAAATGATTTAAATACATCATCCGAAAGGTTGATGATATTACCTTTGAAACTTAATCGATAGGTGATGAGAAGCAAACCGCCCCCCTCTGTAATGACCTTAGATTCAGTCACTTTAATCTCTGGCAATTGCTCATCTAATTTTCTGTTTTCCGCATACCCAACAAGCACGGCCAAGATTAAAAGTATCCTTTTCATGGTATTTCTTTTCTCCCCATTTAAAACTTGTAGAGAATAGGTATGACTCCATCCGGTTTCAAAACAATAATCATGCGTAATTTCTAGGTCTAAAACCACCAAATTTTGAAAAAAGCAGTTATATTATTATCCGGCGGATTGGATTCTGCCACTTGTTTGGCCTTAGCCAGACAAAATGGGTTTTTGCCATATGCCCTTTCCTTTCGATATGGACAGCGCCATGAATTTGAATTGGATTATGCAAAACAGATCGCTCAAGCAAATGGTGTTAATGATCATGTCATACAATATATAGATTTACGTACATTTGGCGGTTCAGCTCTCACGGACGAAATTGATGTACCCAAAGATCGTTATGAAAATGCCATTTCAGATGAAATTCCCGTCACCTATGTACCAGCGCGGAATACCATTTTTTTATCATTCGCTTTGGCCTATGCAGAAGTGATTGGCGCACAGGATATTTTTATTGGTGTTAATGCCTTGGACTATAGCGGCTATCCCGATTGTCGACCGGAGTATATAGAATCATTTCAAACCATGGCCAATCTGGCCACTAAGTCCAGTGTAGAGGGCAATAAGAGTATATCTATCCACACGCCTTTGATTCATATGACAAAAGCTGAAATTATTCAAACAGGAATCGAGTTGGGTTTGGACTATAGCATCACCCATTCTTGTTACGACCCCAATGAAAATGGTATATCCTGTGGCCACTGTGATGCATGTCATCTTCGACGCAATGGATTTGAAGCCGCAGGTTTGACAGATCCACTCCCCTATTCTGATTAGTATGTACACTGTAAAAGAAATGTTTTATACCATCCAAGGCGAAGGCGTACATACGGGACGGCCCGCAGTCTTTTTGCGCTTTGCAGGATGCAACCTATGGAGTGGTCTCGAAAAAGATCGAGAATCAGCAATTTGTAATTTTTGCGATACGGACTTTGTCGGGACCGATGGTGAAGGTGGCGGAAAATTTGAATCTGCAGAATCATTGGCCCATGATGCCAAATCAATCTGGCCCGATTCTGCATATTCAAACCCATTTGTTGTCTGCACCGGCGGGGAACCTTTATTGCAAATAGATAAAGATTTTATTGATGCGTTCCACAAAGAGGCGTTTAAAATTGCTATCGAGACCAACGGCACTATCATGCCTCCTCATGGGATTGATTGGATTTGCGTTAGTCCAAAGATAGGTAGTGACCTGATTGTAACTAGCGGAGATGAGTTAAAATTAGTCTATCCTCAGTTAGATTGCGATCCGGCACAATTTGAACATTTAGATTTTGATCATTTTTCTCTTCAGCCCATGGATGGACCCAATCGTGAAAAAAACACCAAAAAAACTTTATCTTACTGCCGGCAACATCCCCATTGGAGGGTGAGCCTTCAAATACATAAATTTTTGGGTATCCCTTAGGGAAAATTATGGAAATTTATAAAGATATCACATTTGAAGCCGCCCACCTGCTTCCCAACGTACCAAATGATCATAAATGCCGGCGGCTCCACGGCCATTCTTTCAAAGTGCGGATCACTTTAGATGGCCCTGTGGATGCATCCATTGGATGGGTGGAAGATTTTGCCGATGTAAAAAAAGCATTTGATCCGATCTATGAAATCTTAGATCACAATTATTTAAATGATATTGAAGGTCTTGAGAACCCTACCAGTGAAAACTTGTCTAGATGGATTTGGGATCGATTAAAGCCAAATCTGTCCTACCTGAGTGCCGTTGAAGTAAAAGAAACCTGTAGTAGCGGTTGTATATATCGAGGTAATAATGCCTAAAGCCGATGGTAAATATTTTGAAT
>DKLW01000014.1:0-7559 GCA_002455835.1 Fidelibacterota bacterium UBA6630
GATTTTACGCAATTATTATGTGACATAGCGCACATTATCGATTCTCTTTAATTAATCGACCCAGATCCGCTGTGGCCCGATTGAATTCCTGTTCAAAAGATCCATAATAATTATTCACTTCATAAAAAATCTGGGCTGCGTCCCGGTCTACCACATGACTATTGTTTAATAACACATCAGGAGAGGGGAACAGAATCTCAATCCCCGGTTTAAAATATCGGAGAGACAATTCCATATCGGGATTCATTTCCAGTACTTTCTTCATCACCAATACTTCATAAAGACGCCGTTCATGCTTTCCCTCTGAAATAAGAATTGTAAAAACATCATCTTCAGGATTATCGCCCCGAGCATTGAAACTCTTTAATTCATTCTTATAGGAATCTGTCAAAGTTACATAATGGGCCGCTGCTGTGGGCCGAACGAATGGCTTTTCAAGCGTGGCCTTACCCTTTAATGAATAACTGAGTTTTAAGGCCTGTTTATTAGGAATATTTCTAATTTCATTTGCCAGTGGGGTTACTCTAAAACCCGCTGGGTCAACATTGGAGTCTAAAAAATAAATGACATTTTCCGGATTGATATATTCGTAATAGTTCAGTTTTTCAATAATGTCCAAAAGCATCTTTTTCACCAGTGCGGCTTCTCCCGGAATCTTCTTTTCAATAATACTTTTATAGGGATCCTTCACCATCAAGGTTTTGTCTTTTTCAGCCTGTTTATCTACCGCTTCAAGGATATCTTTGAATACAGGACTTTTATAAATAAAACTCAGATCAAATACATCTGAATGTTGAACGCGGTATGAATTAGGGAAAGACCGATTATCAAACATATTAAAAAGTTCTGAATCCTGTGGGACAACCCTGCTAAAATTATCTTCACTTTCTGTGATAATATGGGGTGTAATGACAACAATGACTTCTTTTTTCACCCGTTGTTCTGCAGAAACAGCAAACATTCGGCCAAAAATCGGCATATCTTTCAAAATGGGCACACCACCTTCATTTTCTGTTTTCTTTTCATTAATCAAGCCGCCAATAATGAATGGTGTATTGTTGGCCACCCGAACAAAAGATTGAACCTTTCGATTATTAATAATGGGGGCTGATTCTACATCACCGCTACCTGCAGCACCAATTCGTTCTTCTGTTTCACTTATAATAGTCTCCACCTGGATAGTCACCCGAGAACCATCTTCGCTGATTCGTGGCCGTAAATTGAGAACAATACCTACAGGCACATAATCTACTGACCGGGTTTGAGAAATTTGTGTGTCGGTGGTTTTTACAATGGGAATTTGCTGACCCACCTGAATCCTGGCTTGGCGGCCATCCAAAACCAACACCGATGGCTTAGATAGAATTTCAGCTGCCTTGTTACTGATCAGTGCTTCAATATTAGCCCTAAAATTTGAAGTGGTCCCCATGAGCGTACGATCCAAAACAATTGTAAATGGAGATATTGACCCTCCCTGAGGTGGCGGAAAGGTAGCAGAATAGCCCTGCCCATCTCCGGAGAAATCTATTCCTAATTCATCCAATTGATCTGAATTAATCTCAAGAACTAGGGCCTCAATCGCAATTTGATTGGCAGGCACATCAATTTTATTTTGGATGAGATCCAATAAGCGCGCAATAGAATTATAATCGCCTGGCTTATATCCAACCATTATCCTCTGCATGGGCTCTCCACTGGTGGTATTATCCAAAGTCACCCCTCCTAAGTCTACTCCCAAAGCAGATTTTTTAGTTGAGGATTTTGAGGTGCTTTTTTGAACCAAGGATATGGTTTCTGTATCAGGAAGTTTAATTATGATCGGTAGAGCCCCTGGTGCACTCAAATCATTGACCCGATTTGTAAACTGAGGGGTAAAATTATTTTCCCCACTAATTTCTCCCTTACCCGGCTTGAATTCCACAGTAGCATATCCCAGTGTTTTTAATATGGCTAGTGCTCTATCTGTTTGGATATAGCTTAGTTTAATAATTTCAAAATCCAAGTCTCTTAAGGATACCGTCCCCCCTACCGCCGGTGGGCGTTGCTGAATATTGGCTGGAGTACGCCGAGTGACCGACGCTGGCGGTCGCTGCTGAGCAACAATAATTGTTACGATTAAAAATAAAACTGAAATAAATCTACGATTCATCTTGGCACTACCATTTTAATTGGCATTGACACATTGATTCCATCAAAGGATGCAGATACATGGCCATTTTCTTTATAATTATAATACCCTTGGGATGCACTGTAGGAAGAGGACGGATTATAGAATGCCAACGCTTCAAAAGTAGCACCCTGATCACTATCCATGGCTACAGTGATACTTGAGGGAGAAGTAAAGCTATGGCCATCAATAGAGCCGCCTACAGCATCCATCATCATTTTCATGGAAACATAGTTTGAAATAGAATCTTTATGCACCTTTCGTTCAACTATTGCTGTAAGTTTTACACTGCTGTTTAAACGAACAATATCATCAGAAACTGTTAAGGTGAGTTTGAATTTATTATTGCTATTCGAAGTGGATTTGGATGTATCTATGACTGTATCGCCACAGGATATTACAAGCAACGTAAATAGAAACATCCATGGGACGTGTCTAGAAAATAATTGATATATTTTGACAGCTTTCATCCATTTACCTCGGATAAGGACTACTATAAGTGTAAACCTTTTCAACTCATAAAGTAAATACTTTTTAATTGATCAATATTATTGAATTTATTATGATATAAATGTGGTTCATCACTTGTGATTGTTTGCATTCACCAATAACTTCACACGAAGAATGCTTTGTAGTATCATAGAAAATCCACAACCATAAAGGTTTTTATGCCTCGAAAGAAAAAAGCTAAACTTTTCGTTTTGGATACAAATGTCATTCTCCATGACTCCTCTTGTATTCATCATTTTGAAGAACATGATGTGGCCATTCCTATTACCGTACTCGAAGAATTGGATAATTTTAAACGGGGGAATGAACAAATCAATTATCATGCCCGCGATTTTTTAAGAGATTTGGATGAAATTACCAGGGATAATTTGTTTAAAAAGGGAATCTATCTTGGTGATGGTCATGGTAAAATTCGGGTAGTTGTCAATCAATCATGGGACGAAGATTTGATGGAAGTCTTTCAAGAGGATATTCCCGATGTTCGCATTTTAAACACTGCCCTTCGGCTACAAAAAATAGAATCCGGGAAGAATGTTATTCTCGTCACTAAAGATACGAACCTGAGGATGAAAGCCAAAGCCATGGGTATACTGGCACAGGATTACACCACGGATAAGGTGGAGAGTGAAGATAAAATTTATACAGGCCAACGGCTCGTAGAAAATGTAACAACAGATACGATTGATACTTTATTCAGCAAGCCTTTTGAAGTAAAGGGTGATGATATTCCAGAAATTGAGACACCGGTACCCAACGAAAATTTTATATTGCGAAATGGGACAAAATCTGCCCTGGCCACTTATGACAGTTTTGATGATCAGTATAGAAAAATAGATAAGACACCGGCCTATGGCATAACACCCCGCAACTCTGAACAGGCATTTGCACTGGCGGCACTCACTAATCCAAAAATACAATTGGTGACCCTTTCTGGAAAGGCAGGGACAGGAAAAACACTATTGGCATTGGCTGGTGCTTTGGAATGCCGATCTCAATTCAGGCAAATTTATTTGGCGCGGCCAATCGTCCCCTTAAGCAATCGGGATATTGGATACCTCCCGGGTGATATTCATTCTAAGATTGATCCTTATATGCAGCCCCTCTGGGATAATCTGGGTGTCATTCGTCATCAATTCAATGATAATGACACAAAAGCCTTAAAGATCAATGATATGCTAGAACAAGAAAAATTGGTCATTACACCGCTGGCTTATATCCGTGGCCGAAGTTTGCAGAAAGCATTCTTCATTGTGGATGAGGCACAAAACCTCACACCCCATGAGGTGAAAACCATTATTACCCGAGCAGGTGAAGGCACTAAAGTGGTCTTTACCGGCGACATTCATCAGATTGACCAGCCCTATTTAGATAAGCTTTCTAATGGGTTGAGCTATCTCATCAACCGCATGACCAATCAAAAGATTTTTGCCCACATAACTTTAGAAAAAGGAGAACGGTCTTACCTGGCAGATTTGGCCAGTAACCTCTTATAATCTTATGTCTGATATCAACCAAGTTTCTTCAGAAAACCAATTGAACTACACCCTAGATTCGTTCGGGATAATTACCATGGAACGATTATGCAAATGGACCAAATTTGTGGGAATCATGAATATCATTACAGGTGTCATTTATTGCCTCTCGATTATCATTCTATCTATCCCGACGGTTATTATGGGTATCATTACCATTGTCATGGGGACTAAACTCACCACTGCATCCAACTATTTACAATTTGCAGTGGAACATAAAGATGGTCCATCCTTTTCGAATGCTGTAGATCAACTGAGACAGTATTTTTTCATTAATGGCATTTTGCTGCTCATTACATTGATTCTCATCGGATTGATCTTGCTAATGTTCGGCTTATTTGCTGGTTACATTATGGATTTTTTAAATGAAAGCGGCTTTGACTATTCTGTTAGCGCCATGGGGACTATATTGGATTCATTCGCAGTGTGAAATTTTTAAAAAAGATTATCAATATTAAACCAGGTGAGGGCAAAATGGTCCTCACATTTTTTGCATTTTCATTTTTCACCGTAGCCATGGGGCTCGTGGCCAAAACGGCAAGAGATGCTTATTTTTTAAGCCGGTTTGAAAAATCAATTTTGCCACTCATGTTTTTGGTCATTGCTGTGGTCATGGCACCCATTCTCACTTATTATACGAAAGTGTCCAAAAAGCTGGCGCCTCGTGCGTTGTTTATGATTACCTGTGGCATATTTTCTGGCTCTTTCATCCTGCTTCAGCCCCTCATGACTGGATTTGTTGTCCCCCTCACTTATATCTGGGTAGAGGTGGCCGTAGGGATTATGCTCATTCAATTCTGGACCTATGCCGGCGATTCATTTGAACCACAGCAAGCCAAACGATTATTCGGCATAATTGCAGGAGGCGGTTCATTTGCGGTCATGCTCATTGGTATGAATCTGAAACCATTCGTAAGTGCGTTTGGTACGGATGAATTGCTTTTTCTTGCCGCAGGGTTTTTAGGATTGGCTTTCACTTTTGGCAATATGGCCATGGAATATTTTAAAAAAACACCTAAGAAAAAAGGGCCGCCTAAACCTGCTAAAAAGACCGAAATGAAAAAAGGTAAAATGGATCCGTTTTTAATGCGCATTGCCACCATTGTGGCTCTATCTGCCATTGTTACGATTTTGGTGGACTACCAATTCAAAATGATTGCGGCGACTTCATTCCCGAATGAAAGTGATCTGGTCTCATTCTTTGGTACATTTTATTCCATCGCCGGTGCCGCATCCATCATTATGCAATTCTTAATTACGGGGCCTGTTCTTTCTCGATTTGGTATCCTGTTGGGATTATTAATCCTACCATTTTTCTTAATTGCCGGCTCTGTAACATTGTTAATACTGCCGGTATTGATGAGTGCCAGTTTTGCCAAATTTGCAGATCAGACATTTAAGTTTACTATCAATAGTTCATCTTTAGAGTTATTATGGCTACCTGTTCCGGCAGATCAACGCAAAACCATAAAGCCGCAAGTGAGCGGTACGGTAAAATCGGTGGCAGAAGGTATTGGCGGTTTGGCCACATTTTTATTGGTGAAAGTGATTGCACTCCATTATTTAAGTATCGTTGCCTTGGCAGCCATTGGCGGATGGATGGTAACTACATTCAGGGTGAAATCCGGTTATGTCAAACAATTGCAAACGGCTATCGCCAAACGTCAGATTAATTTTGAAGAATTAAGCATAGACGTCCAGGATGCGGCCATGGTGAATACCATTGAAGAAACATTGTCATCTGATGATGCCATTAAACAGCTTTTTGTTTTAGAAATTATTGAGGGCCTTCCCCTTTCATCATGGCGAAAGACCATCAATCAACTTTTTCAATCCGGGTCTCTAGATGTGCGAAATCGGATTCTCAGCATGGCTTGGGATGAAGAGGATATCATTTCAAATGATGATATTGTTTCAGCCATCCATAAACAAGATAATGTTTCTCCTGAGGCCATTATGACAGCGGGCCGGCGGGGATTAAATCATATCACTGACGAGTTATCGAAATTATTATCTAGTGAAAATCTGAATATCCGGGCGGCATCTGCAGCCGCCATTTTGCAAATGGAAAGTGGTCCGAAAGATCAAGCCGAAGCCCATCTTAAAAAGATGTTAGATAGCGACGATGAAATCACCCAAGCTACTGCATTGAAGCGGCTCGTCTATAATGAACAATTTTTACCACAGGATGCCCTCAATGCATTTTTAGTCAATGAGGGGAATATTATTAGCAATGCTGCATTAACCATTGCAGGCAAGCGGAGGGATGATGGGCTCATTCCGGCAGTCATCACCAACTTGGCCCTGCCCAAAACCAGCCTTCAGGCTAGACAGACTTTAGGGGATTTTTCTGACCAACTCGTCCTTGATCAATTTGATTCGTTTCTCCAATCAAAAGACACCTTCCGAAAATTGCGATTGGGCATCATTCGTGCCCTACGAGAATATCCGAATGATCAGGCCATTGACTTATTGCTCACCCAATTAAATCGTAATGATCAAGATATCTATAATGAAGTGGTGGATGCACTATTGGCGATTGCAAGGTTGCATCCGATTGGAGAGGATAAACAGGACCAAATTGCCGATGAAATCCGAGCAATAGCTGAAAAATTATATGTTCTCAATGAAAATATTCGACTCCTCCCCGATGATGAGCATCGTTTCTTGATGCACGATCATCTCAATAATGAGATTCAAAATACCCTTCCCACCTTATTGAAACTAGGTGTCTTCGATGTGCCAGACACACCCATTGAAACCTATATCCATACGGTCAAGTCAGGCGATCCGGCAAAACTACCTTTCCTCTTGGAATTTTTTGAAAATATCTTTGTAAAAGAAGAGCGGGACATTATTAATCCACTCATTGAACAAATATCTCTGGAAGAACGTCGTGAAGTGGGCCTTTCCCATTTTGGCAAACTCCCTAATGACCTTAATCAAGAATTGAAAAATGCGGTCTATTCCCCCGATAAATGGCATTCGGTCATTGCGCTGGATTATTTGCTCCAATCCGATAAAATGGATGTGATTAAATCCCTGGATTGGGAAGAAGTCCCCACTTCAAAAGCAAATCAAGAGTTGATTACAAGACGCATTCAAAAAAATGGGACGAATCTTGATTTCATTCCATCAGAAAGATTTAAATTAGAGGGAGAAGAATTATCCATGTATTCCACTTTAGAAAAGACAATCATTCTTAAATCTGTGGATCTATTTAAATCCATCCCTGCAGAAAATCTATCTCGAGTGGCGCAGATTACTGAAGAAGTAACCTATGAAGCCAACGCCCCCATTTTTGCTGAAGGTGATTATGGTGATTCATTATTTATCGTAGTGGATGGAAA
>DKLW01000014.1:7955-19151 GCA_002455835.1 Fidelibacterota bacterium UBA6630
TAGGGGAAATGGCACTGTTGGACGATGAGCCTCGTTCTGCCGATGCCACGGTCACAGAAGATTCTACCCTATTCAAGATCGAGCAAGAAGGCTTTTATGAAGTGATGGGAAGCCAAAGCGATATCATGGAGGGCATCATTAAACTGCTCACAGGACGGCTCCGAGTGGCAAACGAAAAACTCATGGGCAAGTAAGCATTAAGTTGATGATTTAATTTTTATTTTTGGGGAGGATCTGATCCAGTTTGTCCTCCGTTTTCTCTTCTATACTTTTGTTGATTGTTTCTTTCGCTTTTTCCGCTGATTCGGTTGTTTTCTCTTTAATATTTTCTATCCCTGACTGAAATCCTTCTTTCAATGATTCTACCGTCACATCTTCCCCGGACCAAACCATATAGGCCACCCATAATACAAGTAATGCACTTACCACCAATACCAACTTGATCAGCTTCTTAATAACACCCACGAGAATAAGGAGAGCTAAGACCACTGCCACCGCCATGTATACTGGATTAGAGGTTAACAATTCAATGGATTGATCCATTAGTGCTTCTCCCCTTTCATTCTCATTTTTTGATGATTGACTCTACCAGATTTTTT
Source organism: Fidelibacterota bacterium UBA6630 (assembly GCA_002455835.1). Taxonomy (GTDB): domain Bacteria; phylum Fidelibacterota; class Marinisomatia; order Marinisomatales; family TCS55; genus TCS55. Next base: position 8,555 of record DKLW01000014.1, read on the forward strand.
TTCATATTCTTCAATTAATTTCATGATATCCGGGTCATCAGGCATTTCAAATTTCATGGTATCAATTCTTCCTCTTCGATCTACCACTTCACCCGTATCTATTGTTAATTCAATAACACCAATATAATAGCCTTCTTTCCCCGCCTGAGTAATAAGCGTGCCATTTACCGTTTCTGGTGATTCCAGGTTGGATTGACTATGGCCGCCGATGATCACATCAATCCCGTCAATGGATTTAGCCAATTCATAATCCAAATCCGCCCCCTGATGGGTAAGTAATACCACCACATCTGCCTTGTTCTTCAATCTTTTTAATTCTTTTTTAACATATTCTACTGGATCCTCCAGTTTGATCGTTTCTCTTATTGATTCTGGATAATACCTAATGGCATATGAATCCATTATACCTAAAACAGCGATGTTGATTCCATTTCTATTGATAATTATAGAGGAGTTCGGTGCGCCTTCAATATTTGATCCCACAACAGGTATGTCCATCATTTCTATATATTTTTTCCTCAATTGAGGTTCAAGCGTCATTTCATGATCCCCTAATAATATCCCATCGTAAGGGAGTTTGCTGTAGGCTACGGCCATGAGGCTATCTTTTAGGGATTGATGGGTTAAAGTAAAAATATCCCCTGCATCTAGTAATATTGTATTTGAATTTTCTGTGATAAAATCGTCTATATATAAAGAGCGTTTTTCCACAGCACCAAATGAATGATCAGGGCAGTAACAATTTTCTAAGGCACCGTTCGTATTATTTGTATGGAGGATATAGAGAGTGGTTTCCTGAGATAATGCCAAAGTAGACAATATGGCCGTTAATAGGATAAGTAGGATTGGTTTTTTCTGTCCCATCGTGCCTAAAATTGAGTGTAATGAAGAGTTTAATCAAAACATTTTTATTCACAATTCCAATCTTTGCTCAAACGCCGGCAGATTCACTTTTTCGCGCCCCAGATACGACACCATTTCAGAAATTATTTCTTTATCCCATTGCCAAGTGGCAGAATATTTCTTACTCTAATGATGCTTTAAACTGCCAGTTTTATCCAAGCTGTTCCAACTATGGGGCCCAAACCATATATCATAATGGCGTCCTGAAAGGATTCATTCAAACATCGGACCGTATCGTTCGATGCAACCCCTCTGCTCATGATGCCCATAAAAAGATGAATGGTTCTTTTCATACAGACGGCCGACTCAAAGATTCTATTGTACTAAAACGAAATAGAGAACATAAACGTTCACCCTTGCTTGCGGCAGGATTATCAATGGCTGTCCCTGGATTGGGTCGCGCCTATGGAGGCAGACCTTTTGATGGTGTCTATGGTTTTTTAATGTCCTCTTTTGCCATCAGTGCAGGTATTAAAGGAATAGAGAATAAAAGTGTTTTATCTCCCCTTTTTGTGGGTGTAGGGCTCACAATATATATGGGTGAAATCTATGGCGCCTACCGGACAGCAAAATATTATTCGAATTAAAAATAATTAATGAGTGAATATAACGAATATATCTTAGGTACTGATAAAGAAGAGCTTTCTAGATTAGAGATTCAGAACAAGGTTTGGTTATCTGAAGCCAAACATGGGTGGAACCTAGCCGGCTTTAAATCTGGGCAGACCATTTTAGACTTGGGATGTGGACCTGGATACTGTACAATGGAATTGGCAAAAATTGTTGGCACAAGTGGTAAAATCATCGGTGTGGATCGTTCGGAAGGATTTATTCATTACTTACAAAATATCCAGAAATCCCACCAACTTTCTATAGAACCGTGTCTAACAGATTTTGATGATTTAACACTAGAAAAAGAATCTCTGGATGGAATGTACTCTCGATGGGCACTGGCATGGACGCCAAACCCAAAGGCAATATTAAAAAATATACAGAACGCACTGAAGCCTAAAGGGAAAATGGTAATCCATGAATATTATAACTTTTCCACTCATCAGACTCATCCTGAAAAACCTGCCTTAAAAAAGGCCATTGGTGCTGCCTTAAAGAGTTTTAATGAATCTGACTGCGAGATCAATATTGGCAGTTTAATACCTAGATATATTAAGGAATTAAATATGAAAATGACCCATATCCGCCTTATGCCTAAATTGGCAACACCAGGTTCTATGGATTGGGAATGGCCAAAAACCTGGTACCAAAGTTATTTCCCGCGGTTGGTGGAAATGGGATATCTAAGCACTGAAGATATGAACGAAGCTTTTGCAGATTTAGAGGCGATCGAACAAAAGCCTTATACAACACTGTGTTGCCCAATGATGGTTGAAATAATTGCTGAAAAATAAATTTTTCTAAGCTTTATGGGATTAATGTAAAATTCGGGCCTTGAATTCAGGCCACTGTAGCTCAGCTGGTAGAGCAACGCATTCGTAAGTTATGACCTAATATGATTACCGAAGAGAAATCAAACTAAAAAACCTGTCGTACAAATGTCGTACATCTTCTCTTGAAGTCATATTTATTATTAACTAATGTCGTACAAATATGTCGTACAAAAAGGGCGTGTCGTACATAGAACTATTTAACTTTGGTCAAATATGACCAAAGTTTATTAAAATGAAATATTATTGAGCCGGGTATGGGATTCGAACCCACCTACTACTGATTACGAAATAGTTGTTCGATGAAACCCATTTTATTTCCAATTATGTTTTTTAAGGGTATCCCAAATTTGTTGGATAGCTACCCTCATTTTCTTGCTTTCATCAACACTATCATTGGTCATTATAAAAACTCCTACACCCCTTTTAGGATATATTGCCAGAATACTTAATACACCTGGGTCGCTACCAGTGTGGTTAAGTACTCCATCTTCATTTACACCCCAAAAAATGCCACTGGATTCACTGCCCAGCTTGGTTCGTTTAAACATTTCCTTGTAAGAATCTTGTGAAAGAATAGTTCCCTTGCCATTTGCCCCTTTCAGTATTTCTATCAGGTAATTGCCCATATCTTTGGTACTAGTAATCAGACCACCATCAGCAGTTGTTATCAAATGATAATCCGGAACGGGTATGTTGCCTGGAAAGTAACGGACGGCAAAATCTTCACGGATGTTATCGGTCAATTCCCAGGAGGTCTTTTCCATCTGCAATGGATTGAAAATATACTGCCCTGTAAACTCATAGAAAGATTGCCCTGTAGCATTTTCAATCACTAAAGCCGCTAAAGCCGCCCCCATATTGCTATAATGATAGTGTTTTCCAGGAACTTTATTGGTGAAGTTCTTGGTAGTATACCATTTCCCGTTTTTGCTAAGTACATTTTCCAAAAATTCTGCATAAGAGATCCTTTCATTCTCTTTTATTATGGAGATGTCTTCCTGATAACCATCAGGAAGATGAGAATAATCGGCATTAGGTTGGTCTAGTACATAAGCTCGCATATAAGACACTTCATCTGTAATTCCGGAAGTATGTTGTGACAAATGCCTTAATGTAATAGGTGCTTCAGGATATTTGGGGGGTACTACCTCAAATGGCAAATATTTGTTTATGGGGTCATCCAATTTAAGTTTTTCCAACTCTTGGGCTTTCATAATAGCAGCTGCTATAAAGGTCTTGGAAACTGAACCTATATTCTGAACTGTGGTATTAGTGTATGGTTTTTTGGCTACTATATTGGCATACCCAAATGACTTGTTGTATAACAACTTTGCGTCATTTGCTATTACAATAGAATTACCCGATAGACCGGAATCTTCAAAAATCCTTAACAGGTTATTTTCCAGTTCTTCAATGGTATTAGTAGGTTGTATATCCCCAAGATTGGCACATGAGAGATTAAACATTAGTATCATACTTATAGACAATATTGATTTGAAGTTAAAATTATTTTTTTTCATAATTAAATCCTAAAAAATGAGCCGGTGGAGGGAATCGAACCCCCGTCGTGGACTTACGATGACCAAGCTAAACCACTCAGCTACACCGGCAATATAATATGTTTTAAATTCAGCAGGACAGCACATTACTATTATTTGTGTTAAAAATCGATAAAAATCAATGATTTATAGGCTAAAATTGTATAAATACAAATATTGCTAAACTTAAGTGACTGTATCATTGATAGTAAGCACAGGCATTCGTAATTTCCTGTTGTAATATGTTTCATGACGAGAACAATACAAAAAAAGTGGTGGTGTAGTGGTGGTGTATCCTTCTCTGGGAACAAAAAATCACATCCAAATTTCACCAAAAAGTGGTGTAAAACGGTGGTGTAAGATGATTTTTTTACTTTGATTTAAAATATAATATATGTACTATTAGTACAACTGGTACATACATAAATCATAAAATGAGAATCAAAATAGACACCAATCTTTCCACGCCACTGTTTAAACAATTGATGGATCAAATTAAAAAAGCTGTGATGGATGGATTATTAAATCCCGGCGCTCCCTTACCATCCATTCGTCAATTAGCAAATGACCTGGAGTTAAATCATAACACGGTTGCAAAAGCTTACCGATTATTAGAGAGAGATTCTGTAATCCAAACCAAAGGGTATCGCGGTACATCCATCCATACAGATGCAATACAAAATAGCACTGTCAATATGAATGATTCCATTACAACAAAATTGAGCGAAACCATTAAATCATTACGTGAATCGGGAGCAACCGATTCCGAAATCCGCATTGCCTTTAGCAATGTGATGAAAAACTAATAAGGATCTTTAAATGAATATTGACCTTTTACTTTACATTGTCCTTTTTAGCCAAATTATATTTCTTTCCTATTATTATCCCAAGAGAATGCTGATTCGGATCCATACAATTTTTAAAAATTATCCGTCCAACGAATTCCCGAAACTCTATCCTGAATCCATTGATAAATACAAAAAATCAGCTAAACGGTATCAAGTCATGAATCATCTCATTATGGTTTTAGGATTTGGTTTGATTGTGTGGTTTTATGTTACACCCAGAACTGGAGGGTGGGATCAAGTCATTGTATTCTGGTATTTTATGATTCAATCCATTCCCAATATTGGGATTGAATTGTGGAGCAGGAACACTCACAAGACTATGCGACTTTTAAATCAAGATGCACAAAAAGAAGCTGCCCTCCAACCACGTAGACTAACTGATTTTGTATCAAAAGAATTTTTGGGAACTGTTTTTGCAATCTATGTTATTTTCGTTGGCTTCAATGTCTACATTGATCAGTTTAATTATCCATGGTTCGGAGGTTACTTAAATATCTTGATTATTTCTGGTATTTATTTAATTTTTGGATTGATCATTTATAAAGCTATGTACGGTAAAGTCAAAAACCCTCATCAGTCTTACGAAGATCGTAAAATAGATATACAAACAATTATACGTCAAGTACTGTCTATTGCAATAGCAGTAACTCTTTATGTTGTGTTGCAAATTTCATTGAATGTATTTGGGTTAGAATCCTTTAAAGCTATATCTATATCACTTTATTTCCATGTGATTGGGTTTCTTTCTATGCAATGGCCTCGCTTAGATTTTATAAACTTTGATGTGTATAAAGACAAGCCTGGACTAACAAAATGAATAGTAAACCTATAGCAGTTGGACTTGTATTTGGTGTTGGTATGGCATTGGCTTTAAAGAGTTGGCTACTTGGAATTATGTTTGGAATAATTTTTTATGTAGCACTTAATGAAACTGAGAAGAAGAAACAAATTTAATTAAACGCTTCTGGCTCAAATAAAGGATAAGAAAATGAAACATGAGAAATGGTCATGCCCAAAATGCAGTCATAGAGAGTATGATTTGGATGAAATGCGAGTAGCGGGTAGCTTTTGGACAAAGATATTTAATATACAAAATAAAAAGTATAGTGCAGTGTCATGCACAAAGTGTTCCTATACGGATTTTTTTAAGGATCAGCCAGCTTCAAAGCTTGCAAATGTATTTGACTTATTTACCACCTAAGATTAAATAAAACGCCTCTGGGTTTTTATTAGGTTCAATAACGCTTGCTATTATGCGGTACAGGAAATCTGTAACGAAGTAAACTAATAATTTGAGCCAGAGGGGAGAATCGAACTCCCGTCGCGTCATTACGAATGACGAGCTAAACCACTCAGCTACTCTGGCGTTAAATCATCTAAAGAATTTAGTATAACTTAATATTACTAATTTTTGAAGTATCTGCTCCACGTACACTTGTTGGAACACTACCAATAATTATTTGTTCTTTTGCCCCTTTTTGATCAGAAAAAATCCATGCTTCTTGTGAAAATGATGAACCTAAAATAATTGCTTTAGTTGAGATATCAATAGTATCAGAATACATACCCATCCCATTTAAAGTATTATCACTTTCATAGTTATCAAAAAGTAGAAAGTTATTTGTTTGATATTGTGAGATCGAAGTCTTATCTACAATCAGATCATCAGCAATCAAAAATGCAGATGATAGCAGTATAGCAAATAATATTTTTTTTATCATAGTAGGAACTATTTTTCGTCTGTGATAAAAAATAAGTTTAAATCATAAAATGTCCTACAAAAAATAAATTAGGGCTGAATCCTGGAAAAAACTGGTTCGTTTTGCTCAGAAGAAGCGGAATCATATTTATAACCTGCAAGATTAAAATCTAGAATTTGATCTGTTTTATCAATTCTATTGTCGACTATAAACCTTGCCATCATGCCTCTTGCCTTTTTTGCATAAAATGAAATTATTCTCGATTTTCCATTTTTTAATTCTTTGAAAACAGGTGTGACTACTTCTGCATTAAGTCCGCTATTATCAATCGATTTGAAATATTCATTTGATGCGCAGTTTATAATTGTTTTATCCTTATGACTTTTTAATTCTTTAATCAGTTCATTGGATAACTGGTTCCCCCAAAATTCATATAGATTCTTACCCGAAGAATTTTGAAGTTTCGTTCCCATCTCTAACCGATAAGGAAGCATCAAATCCAGAGGTCTTAAGACGCCATAAAGGCCCGAAAGAATTCTAATATTATCCTGTGCAAAAGATATATCCGATTCATTTAATGTTTCAGCATTCAATCCGTCATAGGTATCCCCTTTAAAAAGATACATTGCTTCCCTTGCTAGATCAGCTGAAAAGTTTGAGGTCCAGGATTGGTACCGCTCCCAATTAAGTTCTGAAAGTTTTTCACTAATACCCATTAATGAAGCCAATCCTGGTGGATCATAAGATTTTAATACATTAACCAGTGTCTCAGATTGACTTAAAAATACTGGTTTTGTGTGCACTGAACCTATGGCAGTGCATTCTTTTGTGAGTTTTTTTGCTGGTGATAATACGGTTAACATAAAAATTATTTATCCTTCCCGTTTTATAGTTTTTATTTATTCAATTCCAAGTAAGTCCACTTCAAATATGAGGGTTGAATTTGCCGGGATTGTTCCCATATCTCTATTCCCATAACCCATATTTGGCGGGATAGTCAATTTTCTTTTGCCCCCTATTTTCATACCTGGGATACCTTCATCCCAACCTTTTATAACCTGACCTGCCCCTACCGTAAACCGGAAGGGAGTTCTGCCGGGATTCAAGGATGAATCAAACTTTGTACCGTCCTTTAGCCATCCCGTATAATTAACTGTTACAATATCATGTTTTTCTACAGGATCACCCTGTCCTACTTTTAAATCTTCAATAATAAGTTCACCAGTTTCCACTTCTTCATCCTTACTGCAACCTGCGACCAATAGGAGAATGGCCATTGCAGGTACTTGCCATTTGAATTTCATGTTTTTTCTCCTTTTGGAAGGCAGAAGTTTACACCAAATGACTAAATGGAATTACCGTAAATTTTAACCCAACAATCATTCAGTAAATCGCCCTATTAAAAACCGAACACATCATTCTCTAAACGTGAATTTCTTTCATGAAGAAAATCAGGAAACCTTTTATCATGCTTCAGAGTTAGGATATGGAGAGTCTATCCGACGGCCGGCTAAAAGACCTTTGGCCGGAAAAACATTTTGAATGATTGTGCACCGCATCATAACATTATTATTGGCACCACCCTTTAATCCCCTCCTCATGCGAGGAGGGAAGACGCCTTTTCGCCGAATGCACAAAAGAAGTTGGGGAGGTGGATTGATATTTTTATTCATCCTCACATCCCTCTCTGCTCAAGATGACCGACTTCGATTAAAACAAGCGGACGTCTTAGAGAATATCACCGTGGATGGCGTCTCCATGCAGTATCTACGTGGAAATGTAATTTTTACCAAGGGTGACATGACCATGAATTGTGATTGGGCCCGATTCGACCAAAAAAAGGAACGTGGTTTTTTATTCGGGAATGTATCTATGGTAGAAGATGTGCAAAATCTTACCTGCGATTCCCTCTTTGTGGATTCCCCAAAAGATATCATGATTGCCTACAGCAATACCCATGTATGGGATACCACCTACAGTCTTGTTGCAGATACGCTTTTTTATTTTTCTGAATTAGATAGTGGCTCTGCCAACGGGAATGCCGTCCTCGTCCAAGAGCAACAGACCATTAAAGGCGATCGCATCGAATATATAGATTTACCAGAAGTGGATGGTGTTTCTTACGCAGCTCGAGGCAATGTAACCATCACAGAAGAAGGCCGCTTAGCCACATGCGGCGAAGCTATCTATGACCGGGAAAATGGGGAAACGGTTCTCCGCATTCAACCCCAGATTGTGGATAATGAGCAAACCATATCCGGCAGTGAAATCTATTTGGAATATGAAGAAGAGGTGCTGAAAAATTTATTCATACCCAGTGAGGCCCATGCCACCCACCCATCTAAAGGTATTCGTGAGTGGTTCGAAGTGGTGGAGGGCGATACGACCTTTTTTGAAGACTCCCTTTCATTTTCTGATGATATGACCGGTTCCGTCCTCCGGGGATTTTTTGTGGATGGAAAACTAGATTCCATGCGGTTAGAAGGAATGGCCACTACCCTTTACCACATTTTCGAAGATTCAGTATATCAGGGTAAGAATGAAGCATCCGGGGACACGATTACCATGAATTTTGGAGAGAATGATTTGGAAAAGATTTTTGTCTCCGGCGGTTCTCAAGGGACATACACCCCTGATACGACCGGGGCAGATGTAGACGGTCCTGTGATGTATCAATCAGCAGATATTGAATATGACGTCTTAAATGAATTCACCGATCTCCACGGAGATGCGGTCATTGATTATACCAATGTAAACCTCACAGCAGGGTTCATCAATGTGGCATGGAAAAATAATCTGTTAAAAGCATTACCTGAATCCAAACGGGATTCTACTTATGGTATGATTCGGCCATCCATGGTAGAAGGCACCGAAGAACCCATGGTGGGCGATACCATGATTTATAATCTAGAAACGCGACATGGTAAAGTGATTAAAGGCACCACCAAAGCTGAGGATGGATTTTATCATGGCGATGAAATTCGAAACCAGGATATGGACATTTTTTATGCCCAGCATGCTGCATATACCACCTGTGATTTGGATGATCCCCATTTTCATTTTGAAATGAATCGAATGAAAATGATTAATGAGGATAAAGTGGTGGCACGACCCATTGTGCTATACGTCGCCAATATTCCCATATTCGGATTGCCCTTTGGTGTCTTTCCCCATGAGAAGGGCGGCCGCCGTTCCGGGTGGATTATGCCTACATACGGCACCGATGCCCGTTGGGGCGGCTATATCAATGGCCTGGGATATTACTGGGCAGCCAGTGAATATTTTGATTCGAAATTCACCATGAGTCTTTACGATCGGGATGGGATTACACTGCGCTCTCAAAATAATTACAATAAGCGGTATAAGTATTCCGGCAGTTTTGATTTAGAAACCAAACAGCGATTTTCCGGCGCCATCCCCGATGAAGATAAAGATATCTATGATTTATGGTCCAACCGCCAAAGCGATTATGTGTTGCGGTGGAACCATCGTCAACAATTACGGAATAATCAATCTGCAGCGGTCAATGCCAGCTATTATTCCAGTGGAGATTATAATCGTCGCACCGGTATTGAGCAGCAGCAGCGATTGAATCAACAGGCAGTATCCAATGCCACCTATTCAAAGCGGTGGCCCAAATCTCGTAATAGCCTCAGTATCAACCTCTCTTCACGGCGGGATCTCATGGCAGAGAAAAAAATTGATCAAAATTCTGCATTCTATACCCAACCATCCCGGGCCGGTCAGCAGGTTAATATTACCAATAATACTTTTCCTCAAATGGCGTTTTCCCATAGCCAGCGAGCCCTCTTCCCCACCAAGGCGAAAAAGAAAAAATGGTATAATAATATCAATTATAATTATTCGTCCCGATTTACCAATAACCTAAAAAATTATTATGAATCGGAAGCCTTTGCGGTAAATGACAGCACGACTGGTTACCGATGGAAAATGAATGCAGATGAAGAGGTAATGACCAATACCTTCTCTGATTATATCATGGCCCATACATCGGGGATTAATATGTCTGCCAAGGTATTCAAATATTTCAATGTATCTCCCAGCTTGTCACTTCGATCCGATTGGGTGAACCGAACCTATGCGGGATTTATCGATACCACATCCGGCCAATTGATGAAAAATGAAGTGAAAGGATTTGCCAC
>DKLW01000082.1:0-12147 GCA_002455835.1 Fidelibacterota bacterium UBA6630
GCGTAACCATCGGTGATACAATTTCGGATAATGAAGATCCGGAACCTTTGCCAAGAATTCAGATTGATGAACCAACCGTATCCATGTTATTCTATGTGAATAACAGTCCATTCGCCGGCAAGGAAGGGAAATATCTCACATCCCGAAATATCAGTGAAAGACTCGACAAAGAAATACTGGGCAATGTATCCCTGCAAGTCCGTAAAACGGATCGGACGGATGTATTTGAAGTACGCGGTCGGGGCGAACTGCAAATGGCCGTATTGATTGAAACGATGCGTCGGGAAGGATATGAATTTATGGTATCCAAACCCCGTGTCATTACCCATGAAAAAGATGGAAAAACTATGGAACCGATGGAAAAAGTTTTTCTCGACATCCCAGAGGATAAGGTTGGTGTCATTACGGAAAAATTATCCCTCAGGAAAGGGCGAATGACCAATTTGGTGAATCATGGTCATGGCCGCGCGTCTATGGAATTTATCATTCCTTCGCGAGGATTGATTGGTTTTCGCAGTCAATTTTTAACTGACACCCAAGGTGCCGGGATTATGAATAAATTATTTGAAGGGCATTCACCATGGTTTGGGCCCATCCCTCAGCGTGTGAGCGGCGCCATGATTGCCGATCGAAATGGGAAAGTGACCACCTATGCCTGTCTCGGAATGGTGGACCGGGGCGAATTATTTATAGATGTGGGTACGGATGTCTATGACGGTATGATCATTGGGGAGCGGAATCGAACGGGAGATTTATCTGTAAATATCATCCGGGAAAAAAAGTTGACCAATATGCGTGCTGCCTCATCCGATGCCACTGTGGTTCTGCGCCCACCAAAGCAATTATCATTGGATCAATCCATAGAATTTATTGCGGAAGATGAATTGGTAGAAGTGACGCCGGAGTCCATTCGCCTGAGGAAAATGGAATTGGATGCCAATAAACGAGCCTCAGAGCAGAGAAAGGCCAAATACGCCACGTCTTAGTTTTTACGGTTCTCTCGGCGCATATATTTTAATCGGACTAAATCCTTTTTGAAATAGGCTTTTGTCCATTATCTTCAACCATGAGGAAGGGGATGAAAACAGTTCAATTCATTTTGCTGACCGCCGCATTATTTGCGACTGAATCACCGAAACCACCTAACATTATTCTTTTATTTGCAGATGATGCAGGCTATTCTGATTTTGGTTTTCAAGGTAGTCCTAATTTTCAAACTCCAAATTTGGATAAGCTGGCTAGTCAAAGTGTTCGTTTTACTCAGGCTTATACAACATCAGCTGTTTGTGGTCCTTCAAGGGCAGGTCTCATGACGGGTCGTTATCAACAGAAATTTGGTTATGAAGAAAATAATGTACCATCTTATATGAGTCCTGTTGGGCTTACAGGGCCAGACATGGGACTTCCGTTGGATCAGAAAACCATAGCTGACTATCTCAAAAAAGCCGGATATAAGAATATTTTTCTTGGAAAGTGGCATTTAGGTGGGGCAGATCGCTATCATCCCTTAAAACGAGGATTTGACGAATTTTATGGTTTCAGAGGTGGGGCCAGGCATTATTGGCCTTATCAAGAGCCGCCTAAGGACCCATTGAGAAAGTGGGAGCGAAATTTTAAGCAGTTTATTGAGCCAGACGGCTATATAACAGATGTTATTGCGGATGAAGCTGTGAAATCGATTGAGCGTAATAAGGAAAATCCGTTTTTTCTTTTCGTTTCTTTTAACGCACCGCATACTCCGATGCATTTTTTGGAAGATGATCTCCCAGATAAAGATATTCGTCTCACAGATAAGAGGAGACAACTTTATGCTATGATGAAATCTATGGATCGAGCATGTGGTAAAATACTTGACAAGTTGGAAAAGTTGGGATTGACTGAAAATACATTAATTATATTCACTAATGACAATGGAGGTGCGTGGATAAATAATTCAAATAATCGTCCATTGAGTGGTGTGAAATTTACTCACTTGGAAGGAGGGATTCGGGTCCCATTTTTGTTGAAATATGGCAATCAATTTAAAGCATCAACTACCTTTGACTATCCAATCAGCACATTCGATCTATTGCCAACATTTACAGAAATAGTTGGATTGAGTGAAGAGGGAATGGAGCATATTGATGGTGTTAGTCTAATTCCCTTTTTGAATGGAAAAAATAATTTTAGGCCTCACAAAACATTATACTGGAAAAATGATGCCCAGGCGGCAATAAGAGATGGAGATTGGAAATTAATTAGGATGCCCGATCGTCCAGCGCTGTTATTTAATATCGCAAAAGATCCTTATGAGAAAAAGGACCTTGCCAAAAAATATCCAAAGAAGGTGGAAAAATTATATAAAAAGCTTTTTACTTGGGAAACGACTTTGAAACGTTCTTTATGGGTAACTAGAAGAGAAATAATTCAGATGGGCATTGAAGCATTTGATAAATACAGATAATAATGAAATACCTTAAATTAATAGCAATAATTATAACAATATCAATATATACCAATATATTTATATCATGTGAAAAGCCAATAGATCACCCTAATATAATTTATATTTTAGCGGATGATCTTGGATATGGAGAACTTGGAGTTTATGGGCAAAAAATTATTGAAACGCCCAACATCGATGCCTTGGCCAAGAATGGTATGATGTTTACAAACCACTATTCCGGATCACCTGTTTGCGCGCCGGCCCGATCTGTATTTATGACCGGTCAGCATACTGGGCATACGCCCATCCGCGGGAATGATGAATGGAAGGAGCGGGGCGATACCTGGAATTATCAGGCTATGTTTGACAATCCATTTCTTGAAGGTCAACGACCCCTTCCTGATAGTACAGTTACCATCGCAGAAGTGTTGAAATCCGCCGACTATGCCACTGGTATGGTGGGGAAGTGGGGATTGGGTGCACCCACCACAGAAGGTGTCCCCAATAATCAAGGTTTCGACTTTTTCTACGGATACAATTGCCAACGTCAGGCGCATACACTTTATCCCATGCATTTGTGGCGAAATGATGAACGGCATATCCTTGATAATAAAAATGTGGCTCCCCATTCCAATTTGGATGAAGGCGCAGATCCAAATGACCCGGCCAGTTATGCGAATTTTGAATTGAATGATTATGCCCCAACCCTTATGCACAATGAGGCACTCAAATTTTTGGATGAAAATAGGGGAGGCCCCTTCTTCTTATATTACGCATCGCCCATTCCCCATGTACCGCTTCAAGCACCGAAAAAATGGGTGGATTATTATCGAGAAAAATTGGCCGAGGAAGAACCTTATACTGGTAAATCCTATTTCCCCAATCAATATCCCCGGTCCACCTATGCGGCCATGATTTCTTATCTAGATGAACAGGTGGGTGAATTGGTGAATAAATTGGTAGAAATTGGCCAATATAAAAATACGCTGATTATTTTTACATCCGATAATGGTCCCACCTATACCGGTGGCGCCGATACACCATTTTTTGACAGCGCCAAACCATTTAGAACTGAAAGGGGATGGGCAAAGGGGTTTGTCCATGAAGGGGGCATTCGTGTGCCCATGATTGCCAGTTGGCCGGGCAGAATTAGTCCGGGCACAAAGACATCCCTTCTTTCGGCTTTTCAGGATATGATGCCCACTTTTGCTGAGTTGGCTGGTGTGGATTCTCCACCCGATGTAGATGGAATTAGTATTTTGCCCACATTGATGGGGAAAGAACAATCTGAGACTCATGCGTACCTATATTGGGAATTTCCGGCGTATAACGGCCAGCAGGCCGTTCGAATGGGCAATTGGAAAGGGATTCGAAAGAATATATTTAAGGGGAATATGACTATCGAACTATATGACCTTACACGAGATATACAGGAACAGTATGATTTGGCTAGTGTTCGGCCGGATATTGTGAAGCGAATGGAAAAGATTATGAAGCGATCTCATACACCATCCAATCTGGAGCGATTTAAATTTCCTCAATTAGGGGACCAGCCATTGAAATGAAAAAGTGGACCAGCTATTCGACCGATATTCAGAAAGAAAAATTTGATGTAATCATCATCGGTTCAGGTATGAGCGGGCTAACTACAGCTGTTCTTTTGGCCCAACATGATCTAAAGGTCCTGGTCTTAGAAAAACATTTTAAAGCCGGTGGTTTCACCCACACATTTAAAAGAAAAAATTATGAATGGGATGTAGGGATTCATTATATAGGCGAGGTGCATAATCAACAATCCTATGCCCGGCGATTGTTCGATCGCATCACAGATGCCAAGCTTGAATGGGCGAAAATGGATGATAATTATGATCGAATTATTTTTCCTGATGAGACCTATGATTTCATTGCACCCAAAGAAAAATTTATTGAATCATTATCCGCTCTGTTTCCCGGCGAAGAAAAAGCTATCAAGTCTTATGTCACACTCCTCAACTCTCAAGTGAAAAGTGGTCGAAAATATTTTGCAAGTAAATTGCTGCCCAACTGGCTGGGCCTATTTCTGTCCGGAACCATGACAAAACAATTTTTCAAGAATGGATCAAAAACGACCAAAGAAGTACTGAAACAATTAACCCAGAATGAAAAATTAATCGGTGTATTGACGGGGCAATGGGGTGATTATGGTTTGCCTCCGGCGCGAAGCAGTTTTGCTATGCATGCCATGGTGGCGCGTCATTACTTGGATGGCGGAAATTATCCTGTGGGTGGGTCAAGAATGATTGCAGAATACGCCACCGATGTAATCGAATCTCTGGGTGGTAGAATCCTCGTTAATGGAGCAGTGAATGAAATTATTGTAAAAGGTAATAATGCCTTGGGGGTTCGAATGGATAATGGGGATGAAATATTTGCAAAAAAAGTAGTCAGCAGTGCGGGGATGATGAATACGGTTAATACCTTTCTGAAGAATACAGGCCATACCAGTCAATTCAAGTCCAAAATGAAAAAAATACAACCCACCAATAGCTATGTCTGTTTATACATGGGTTTAAAACAATCAGCAAAAGAATTAGGGTTCAATACAACCAATTTATGGATTTATCCCGGATATGATCATGATCAAAACATTGCTAATTATATGAAGGATCCTAACAGTGAATTCCCTGTAGTTTACGTCTCTTTTCCCTCGGCGAAAGATCCTGTGTGGGAAAAAAATCATTATGGTTGTGCAACCATGGAGGCGATTACATTGGCCCATTGGGATGAATACAGATTCTGGGAGAAGAAACCTTGGAAGAATCGCGGTGAATCCTATGAAAATCAAAAAGAATCCATATCAAAGAAAATATTAGATGTAGTGTATGCCCATGTACCCCAAGCGAAGGCGGCCATGGATTATTATGAATTATCGACGCCGCTTTCTGTGAGAGATATGGCCCACTACCCAGCGGGGGAGATGTATGGTCTAGACCATACGGTTGAACGATTCAAGCAGAAATGGCTCCGTCCCAAGACAGATATTAAAAACCTTTTTCTCACAGGTCAGGATGTGACAACAGTGGGATTGACAAGTGCACTGTTTTCAGGAATGCTTACCGCATCAGCCATACTGAAAAAAAATTTATTAAAAAGCCTTTAATTTTATTTTTTGCCAGTGGCTGAATAAATTAATTTATCCTCCCATTTTTAAGAAGGAGAGTCTATGCGGAAAGCGCAAATTAAACTTATAATGTTTCTGTCCGTTTTGATCGGTGGAGACCTGAAAACACCTGCTGAATTCTTAGGATATGAATTAGGTGATCACTTTACCTTCCATCATCGTGTGGTTTCTTATTATCAGCATGTAGCTGATGCGACCTCAAACGTAAAGATTATTCCCTATGGCAAAACATATGAGGATCGCCCCTTATTAGTGGCGGTTATATCCAGTGATAAGAATATGGCCATGCTTGATGATTTCCGTAAAGATAATTTGAAACGAGCAGGGATGTTGAAAGGGAAAGCCAGCAAGAAAAAAGTAGGCATAGTTTGGCTCAGCTATAACGTCCACGGCAATGAGGCCAACTCCACAGAAGCGGCCATGAAGACGCTCCATGCACTGGCTGATCGACAAAATCGAGATACGCAAAAATGGCTGGAAAACACCATTGTCATTTTGGATCCCTGCATCAACCCGGATGGTCGTGACCGATATGCCCATTGGTTTCGTATGACCGCCAATCGCTGGCCCGATGCAGACCTTGTATCCAGAGAGCACATGGAGCCGTGGCCCGGGGGGCGAACCAACCATTATTATTTTGATTTAAATCGGGATTGGGCCTGGCAGACTCAAGCCGAATCTGAATCACGAATTGCTCTCTATAACCAATGGCTACCCCACATTCATGTAGATTTTCATGAGCAAGGCGTTAATAATCCTTATTTCTTTGCACCAGCTGCTGAACCATTGCACGAATATATCACTGAATGGCAACGGGAACTCCAATTCAGGATTGGACAAAATCATGCTAAATATTTTGATAAGAACAATTGGCTATATTTTACCAAGGAGATATTCGATCTTTTATATCCCAGCTACGGAGATACCTATCCCACCTATAATGGTGCCATTGGTATGACCTACGAACAGGCGGGTCATAGCCGAGGGGGACTGGCTATTGAAACAGAAGATGGAGATACCCTCACGCTAAATGATCGTCTGACCCATCACCATACCACAGGATTATCCACAGTTGAAGTGGCATCCAAAAATATGGATCGAATGGTATCTGAATTTGAAAAATTTTTCACGTCGGGGATGGAAAATCCTGTCGGTGAATATAACACATATGTAATTCCCAGAACCAATTTAGATGATAAAGTGAATGCCTTGAAAACCTGGTTAGACCAAAATGGTATACGCCATCAAATCGCCAGCAATAATAAATCGGTAAAAGGATTTAGTTATTCTACCGGCGAAATGGAACAAATAAAGGTGAAAAAAGGGGATATGATTGTATCTGCAAAACAGCCGAAATCCGTATTGGTTCAAGTATTGTTTGAACCCCAAACCGCCCTTAGAGATTCCATGACTTACGATATTACTGCTTGGTCCTTACCCTATGTGTACGGTATTGAAACCTATGCGGTCAAAGGAGATATAAAGTCCACATCCCCTCGGCAGTTCTCATCAAAAATATCCCCCATTGTAAGCAGTCCATATGCCTATATATTGCCGTGGAAGGGGATTCAAGACCTGAAATTTCTCGCCCATTTATTCAGGCATGATATCGTTACTCGTGTATCCACA
This sequence comes from Fidelibacterota bacterium UBA6630, assembly GCA_002455835.1. Classification (GTDB taxonomy): domain Bacteria; phylum Fidelibacterota; class Marinisomatia; order Marinisomatales; family TCS55; genus TCS55. Next base: position 7,215 of record DKLW01000082.1, read on the forward strand.
GAGTCATTCTCATTGGATGGAAAAGACTATGACCCCGGCACATTGGTCATTACCCGTAAAGGGAATGAATCCATGGGACGAAAATTTGATGATGTGGTCAACGAAGGTGCCATTGCCAATGGTAGACGTTTGGTCGCAGCAAAAACCGGATTTGTGTCCAAAGGTAAGGACTTTGGCTCGTCTTCTATGCGTGTGGTAAAGCGCCCGAAAATTGGGTTGGTCTCTGGGGATGGTGTGCGCAGTTATGCCTATGGTGAAGTGTGGCACTTTTTTGAACGGCAGATTGAATTCCCTGTAACGGTAGTGGATAGTGATTATTTTAACCAGATACCGAAACATGATTTTGATGTGATTATTCTCCCCGGCGGCAGCCATAGTTATTTAAATACAGAAGCCATGAATGGACTGCGTCATTGGGTCAGGTCAGGCGGCCGTCTTATTCTCATGGATTCAGCCATGGATCGGTTTGCAGATCAAAAAGGATTTGGTTTGAAACGGTACGCCACTGATGATGAAAAGAAAGCAGCCAAGAAAAAGAATACGGAAAGAGATTTGGCGGATCGGTTGAAATCATATAAAGATCGACAACGATCGAGAATCAGTCATAGTCTGCCCGGCGCCATTGTAAAAGTCCGTATGGATAACTCACATCCGTTAGCATTTGGTTATGATGATACATATTACTCCCTGAAACTTCGGAACCGCCGGTATGCCTATTTACCTCGTGGTTGGAATGTGGGTACAATTCAGGACTCCACGGCCATTGTTAGTGGATTTGTTGGATCAATAGCACAGGAAAATTTCAGAGAATCTCTCGTTTTCGGGGTAGAAGAAATGGGTAGAGGCAAAATAGTTTATCTATCTGATAATATGTTATTTAGAGCATTTTGGTATAATGGAAAACTCCTATTTGGGAATGCAGTTTTCATTGTGGGAAATTAATGGCTATAGGCAGTAAAATGAAAAAAATACGCTTCATATTGTTCCTCATTCTAGCCGGGTGTACCCAATCAGACATTCAACTGAAAACAGTGGATGCAAAAGCAATCCATAAACAAATTGCGACACATAAAGGTAAAGAAGCGGTGTTGGTCAATTTCTGGGCTACGACCTGTGCCCCTTGCCTCAAAGAGTTTCCCATGATAATGGACTTGGGTGAAACCTACGCAGATAAAGGACTGAAAATTTATTTTGTCACTACCGATTGGTCTGACTATCGGGATAAGGCATTAGCGTTCCTCGAATCCAAAGGGTTCAAAGGATTGACCTTTATGAAAGAAGAAGGGAATGACAATAATTTTATCCGGGCAATCGATGATAATTGGTCCGGTGCCCTCCCATTTACAATTGTTTATGACAGAAATGGTAATGTGACAGATAGATGGGAGATGGAACAGAATCGTACATTCTTTGAAGCAAAAATACTGAAGGGCATTAATCAATGAAGTTTGAAACATTTCAACTGGAGCGTCAACAATCAATCTGGGAGAATAAGGTCGATTATAATCTGTCAGAGAGTGGTGTTCACCCCGGCACTTTACAATCACTTTTCACTTCTGAATTTATTGAAACAATTGAAAATACTGAACTGACCTACGGCTTTACCGAAGGATCGCCTGAATTACGTCAATCCATCGCATCCATATATACCGGTGCCACTCCTGAGAATGTTCAGGCATTTAACGGATCGGCTGAAGCCAATATGGTGGCCATTATGTCCCTTTTGGAATCCGGTGATGAAATGGTGTATATGGTGCCCAATTATCTCCAGATTTACGGTTTTGCTAGGGGACTGGGCGTGGATGTAAAAACATTCACACTTCATGAATCTTTGAATTGGCAGCCGGACTTGGATGAATTACAGTCTTTGGTGACAGATAAAACCAAAATGATCTGTATTTGTAATCCCAACAATCCCACCGGATCTGTATTACCCAAAGAAACGATAATGGCCATTAGTGAGATTGCAGCATCAGCGGATGCCTGGATTTTATCCGATGAAGTGTATCGCGGAGCAGAATTGAATGGTGAAGAATGTACATCCATGTGGGAAACGGGGAATGAGAAGGTGGTTGTGAACTGCGGACTATCCAAAGCATATGGGTTACCAGGGCTCCGTATCGGTTGGTCTGTTTCTAATGAAAAATATATTCAGGAATCCTGGGCCACCCACGATTATACATCAATTGCCATTGGCCGTCTATCCGATATAATTGCGGCTCATGTTCTCCACCCAGACCGAAGGATGGACACGTTAAATAATACCCGTTCGGCCTTAACTGAAAATTTAAACTTATTTCAAAAATGGGTGGATTCATATGGAGGCAAATTTTCCTTCATTCCACCGCAAGCGGGCGCCATGGCTTTTACTGGTTACGATTGGGAAATTAATTCTTCAAAGTTAGTCGAAAAGGTACGGAATGAAGCCAGTGTTATGTTGGTGGCGGGGGATTGGTACGGTATGGACTATTATCTCCGGTTTGGGTACGGCGCCAACCGTACGGACTTAGAAGCCGCTTTGGAACGCATTACACCCATATTTAAGTCCTTATGATTGACTTTTACAAGGATGTGGCTTTGGCCTTTGATCGATCCAAGGCCTATATCCGACATACACCATTAGAGCACTCTCCATATTTGAGTCAACTTATTGATGGTGACGTATACCTAAAACTAGACAATATCCAGAAAACGGGATCATTTAAATTTCGTGGTGCTGTGAGTAAAATGACATCCTTGTTAGATGAAGAAAAAGTAAATGGGGTGGTGACTGCCTCAACTGGGAATCATGGTGCAGCCTGTTCATTGGCCATGTCGCTTATTGGGATAAAAGGTAAAATTGTTGTCCCTGAAATAGTCCATAAAAATAAAGTGGAAAATATTATCAATTTTGGTGGAGAATTGGAATACTTTGGTGATGATTGTATCCGTGCCGAAGAACGTGCGCAGGAAATATCCGATGAAACAGGGGCTACCTATATATCGCCATACAATGATCCGGCTATTGTGTGTGGACAAGGCATCATGGGATATGAAATACATGAAGATCTGCCGGAAACAGATGCTGTATTTATTTCTGTAGGTGGCGGTGGATTAATATCTGGCGTTGGGGGATATTTGAAATCGGTCAATCCCAATGTTAAAATGATCGGAGTTTCACCAAAAAACTCCTGTGTCATGTATGAATCACTGAAAGCGGGAAAACAATTGGATTTACCTTCGGAAGATACACTTTCAGACGGAACAGCAGGTGGTGTGGAATTTGGATCCATTACATTTGATTTATGTAAGGATATTATTGATGAATTTATTCTCCTTTCAGAAGATGAAATTGCCGATGGCATCCGCATAGGAGTAGAAAAACACCATCAGTTGATCGAGGGGGCCGCAGGGACGGCCATTGCCGGATTTATGCAGATGAAAGACCATTTAAAAGGCAAAACAGTGGTGATTGTCATGTGCGGGGGCAATATCAGTTCTGAAGTGCTCAAATCAATTTTATGATGGAGATTTATAACGTAGACGAGATCAAATCTATTCTCCCCAAGGTTGATTTGATTAGCGAAATTGAAAAGGGATTTGCTGCCTATTCCAATGGCAAAGTGGTGGTACCACCTGTAGGGGAATTGCATTTTGATTCACCGCCGGGAGATGTTCATATCAAGTATGGATATATCAAAAATGATGATGTGTATGTGATTAAGATTGCTTCCGGTTTCCCCAGAAATTCTGATCTTGGATTATCAAATGGAAATGGCATGATGCTGGTATTTGATCAAAAAACCGGTAAGCCCAAAACCATTCTGAATGATGAAGGGTATTTAACCGATGTGCGGACGGCCGTCGCTGGTGCTATCTGTGCAAAATATATGTCACCCAAACGGGTGAAAACGATCGGTATTGTGGGTACGGGTGTTCAGGCTAAAATGCAGTTGGAATATTTAAAAGGTATCGTGGATTGTAAATCAGCAATTGTTTGGGGTAGAAGCGAGTCAGCGCTTTTAAAATATCAATCAGATATGAGTAGAAGTAATTTTAATATTGTAACCACACAAGATATAGACAAAATTATTGATCACTGCCAACTAATTATCACCTGTACTGCCAGCGATATACCGTTGATTAATCGTGTAAATCCCGGGACACACATTACGGCAATGGGTTCCGATACACTCACCAAACAGGAGTTGGATGCTTCGATTTTATTGGAAGCGGATATGGTGGTGGCAGACAGCCGATCTCAATGTGAAGAAAGAGGTGAAATCTATCAGGCCATGAAAAGTGGATTTAAGGTGGATAAAGTGGTTGAAATCGGTGAAATAATTTCAGAGGATAAAGATGTTAGAATAGATGATAGTGATATTACTATCGCAGACCTCACAGGTGTGGCGGTTCAGGATATACAGATATCAAAAGCGGTATTAGATCATTTAGAATAACCCAATTGGCCTTTCATCGTTTTTGGTAAATTTTCATTTTTACCGTAAAATACTACCTAGAATTCATTGGAGGAAAACATGAAACGCTTTATATCAAATTTATCAATAATGGGAATCCTGTTCTCATTTGTCACAGCTGGTGAACTATCGCTTGGGTCATCTATCCCGCTAGGTGATGTAAAAATGACTGACATCAGCGGTAAAATAGTCAGCCTGAATGATGTAAAAATGAAGAATGGTTTATTGGTTAATTTTAGCTGTAACACCTGCCCTTGGGTTGTGGCTTGGCAGGACCGTTATAATTCTCTGGCAGAGGCCAGCCAAAAGAATGAGATCGGGTTTATTACCATTAATCCGAACACCCGAATCCGTGATCGGGGTGAAAGTCTCGATGATATGCGAGATTTTGCAAAAAAATACGACCATAATTTTCTCTACACCCTGGACAAAGGCGCCCAGCTAGCGGAAGCATTTGGTGCCACAAAAACACCTCA
>DKLW01000074.1:0-10549 GCA_002455835.1 Fidelibacterota bacterium UBA6630
TAATTTGAAAAGCGCAAAATGGGAAAATATATTTAAAGGATGGAACCGGTCCGAAAGTGATACGGTTCTCACTTTAAAACAAGTCCCCGTATTTAAAGATTTTTCTGACAAAGAGTTCTCTGAATTAGAAAAACTCATTCATCATCGCACATACAGCAATGGTGATTACATTTTTAAAAACCGTGCCCCCGGTGAGGGGATGTATATCATTATGCATGGTTCAGTAAAAATTACAATTGGTACTCGTGCCGATAATGAAAATATTTTAGCCGAATTAGGAGAAGGCGATTTCTTTGGTGAATTGGCTCTATTTGATGATGAACCGCGCTCAGCCAATGCCATCGCCACTTCAGATGCTGACCTGCTGGGATTTTTCACTCAGGATTTAATGACCCTTCAAGAGCGGAATCCGGTACTTGGGCAAAAAATATTATTTAACCTAGGCGGTGTATTGGGCGATCGACTGAGAGGCACTAATTCATTATTGATTAAAGCACAGTCCACCAGTACTAATTAGATGATTAATTCTCAACCCAATTATTTTCAGCTTATTTATCGAATAATCATCGCCATGATTGGTGTATGGTTTCTTTCGATTGTCTGGCCATTTATTTCTGATGTGGTTTTGATGCTGGTCTTTGCATTTTTATTTACCACTGTTCTCCTTTCCAGTGTGGATGCATTAGAACGAAAAATTGGCAGTCGCGGACTCTCAGTCTTAGCCGTAGTGGTCATCCTTTTGGGCGGCATCGGTACTTTCATTGGCAGCTTTATTTCGCAAATGTCTCAACAGGCAAAGGAATTCTCAAACCGTATAGATAAAGAAACACTAACCCAGGAATTCAAAACATTGGGTGAAAAATTCACATCAGCTATGCCGGAGTTTCTCCAAAATATGCAAACGTCCAATGGTGATATGGCAAGCAAATTGACGGAATTGATTAATACAATTGTCGGCTCTTTGGCATCCATGGCAGGAGCCATTGGCAATTTCATGTTCATCGCTGCCATGGTCTTTATTTTCACCATCATCCTCTTGGCTGAATACCATGGGTTCCGGAAATCATTAGTCAATGCGATCACCAATAAATATTTTGAAGTGGGATTAAAGTTGATTTACAATATTGAAAAATCTGTATCTAGCTATTTGCGCGGGCAGTTTTTATCTGCCGCCAGTGTAGCCGGAATGTCTGTGGCTGGCCTATTATTGCTTAATCTTTTCGGTGCAAACCTTACCCTAACTTTTTTTATTGGAATTATTGCAGGTTTGGCAAACCTCATTCCTCTCATTGGACCATTTGTGGGTATGATTCCGGCCATTCTTATCGCATTTATGAATAATATTGGCAGTGAAGCTGCTATGGCTCATATGCTATTTGGGGTCATTCCATCACCCTTTTTCATTTTGGATATTATACTGATGTTTCTTGTAGTACAGCAGATTGAAGGGAACCTCATTACACCTGCATTGGTGGGTAAAAGCGTAGGCCTTCATCCTATGATTGTAATGATTGCATTATTAATCGGTGGTACAATTTTAGGACCATTGGGTATGCTCTTCGCCGTCCCAGCCACCGGTGTATTAAAAGTGATATTAACTGAGATTGCATTCGTTCGAAAGAATGCGCACCTGCTCTGACGAATTTATTTCTGTTCTATCCGAAATAATCGATAATTCGTAAACGTTAAATAGACTTCATCCCGCGGACTGTATCGATAAATCCATAACTGATTTTTATCATCTTTTCCATTCGCAATAATTTCGGATGGCCGACCCATTATATCTTCCACTTCTGAAATGGTCATTCCCACCTTGATTGATTTTATTTCTTCCTTTTCTTTTTGGTCTTCCGTTAATATTTCATCAATCTTTTCACGAATATCATAAGCTTCTTTTGCGGCTAGTTTTCTTTTTAATTCATCCAAAATTCTAGCATTGGTATTGCTTAGGCCCCCCGTTAATTCAATGGTTTTAACTAAAGCATATACCACAAACTTGAGGGAATTCAAATCCTTTAGAGAATCTGCAGTGGAGAGTAAATCGGCGGCAATACGATGTTTAAATGTGGCCACCTCAAAGGTTAATCCTGAATCCATCTTCAATGCATTATTGAATTTTTCCAAGGCGCGATCATGAAGCCCCAGTTGATATAATTCCTCTCCTTGATTCATAAGGTGGGTGACCTTAAACCGATCTACATGTTCATTGATGCCGGGGTACCACCCCGCCACCATGGACACGTGTGCAATGGCCGTATCGCCATAGCCTTGGTTCAGCCACACTTCTGCTTTTTCAACTTCTCTAAATGCGATTTCACGAAGACGCTCATCGATGACGCCTGCCAAGAGTGTATCAGAGATGGCTCGTGCTCCAATATACTTCTCCACTGCACGATCTATCATGCCTCTTTCATCGAAACTCATCCCCTGCCGCATGAGTTGGTACGGAATTTTTCGTTCACTCTCTACCAATAACTTTTTGGCCCGGTGGATATTGACGTGGTTCGGATGTTCTTCAATAAATTCACCCAATAGCTGAGAAGCGGATATATAATCTTTACGATAATATTTTAATTTTCCATCATCTCCTTTGGTTTTCCGCCCTCCAAAGAAAACGGAAGCGGTGGCATAAATTCCTGCAGTTTGTATTTTGAATCGACTGATGGGTGTTGCATCGTCACTGTCTGTAATATGTTTAATATCTGTGTGTGTATATTTGAAATCAACGCCCACGGCAAATCGATTGGTCAATCCTGTATCTAAAATGTAACGGGCACCAAATGTAAATGATTGAGATGGGCCATAGCCGGTGGGCGAACTTTCACCTTCATAGAATTTTGAATAGGCCACACCATATGTATAGCGATAGGTGGTAAACCAGGATTCGAACCATTGGAGCATAAGAGATTGGCTCCACCCCACTTCTAGCATTTGACCTGTAAATTTGACACCGGACTTCCACGATGGGTTTGCAGTATTCCATTCTGTTGGGACTGTGGGCGGACTAAGCAATGATGCATACCTTAAATTGATACCCGTATGCATATCGAGCCAGCTATTCCCAAACCAATAATATGCCAAGTTTGTTTTTAGAATATCCAAATCCAATTGATGGCCAATTCGGGCACTCATATTTCCACCGGTAAATTCTGTTGCATCTGAATCATAAGACATCCAACTGCTATTAAGACTGCCCAGCCCCAAAAAACCACCGCCAGCATTATATCCAAATCCATACCGTAATTCCATGGGAATAAAGTTCACCGGATTATGAAATTCCCGTCGTCGAAAGATGCGGTCGAAGAGATATCCTTTTTCATATTTTTTTTCATCGGATAGATCCAACGCAAAAACTTTAAAGATCAGTGATTGGGATGTAGCCTGCACCGCCGGTACCTCGCCGGCCCAAAGACATGCTGAAAATATGATTATGATTGGGATGGATTTTCGAATCATCACCTTTCAAAATAGGTGAAATTGACCACTTCGCGCAAGGCGTCCTGTAATGAAAGATACTATTCATCCTTAGACGAAATGCGGTAATTTCCGGTTAGTTATTTTACGAGGGAACTCTTCTCCTTCGCATCATTAATAAATGGATTATGGTTAATATCTTTAAAAATAAAATACTGGTAACCCTGTTTTGGGGACTATCCATACTGCCGGCACAGGCCTTTTCCATCGCACGCATCCATTATGGTGGAGGCGGTGATTGGTATGGGGACCCCAGCAGTCTACCCAATTTATTAACCTACATTGAGGAAAATACGTCTATAGCTGTGGATTCGAAGGAAGCTCGGATTAAACTGACCGATCCTGATTTATATAGTCACAATTTTATTTATATCACTGGTCATGGAAACATTCGATTTTCTGAGGATGAAGTGGGCATTCTGCGTTCATTCTTGCTCAAAGGAGGATTCCTTCACGCTGATGATAATTATGGCATGGACGCATCATTTCGAAGAGAGTTGAAACGGGTCTTCCCGGAGAAAGAATGGGTGGACCTTCCCTTTGATCATGACATTTATCATACATTTTATTCCTTCCCCGATGGATTGCCAAAAGTGCATGAACATGACGGTAAACCACCTCAAGGGTTCGGATTGTTTGATGGAGATCGTATGATTGCCTTTTATTCCTATGAATCAGATCTGGGAGATGGCTGGGAAGATGGCTCTGTTCATAATGACCCGGAAGCAATTCGCGACGCAGCCCTTAAAATGGGTGTAAATATTGTTTGGTATGCCTTAACGCAGTAGTATGAAATCAATTTCAGCATATTTAGTGCAAATTCGAACGGCCGCCATTAAGTCCGATATTAAAATTACAGGATGGCGCATCTATACGGTGAGTCTTATTGTATTTCTAATTGGCCTTATGCTTGAGAATGTATTTTATCTCTCTCCCTTCATTCGCTATACAAGTTTATTGATTTTAGGCAGTTTTCTCCTTGTTTTTGGACTGTGGATCTTGGCCATCATTTATCAAATCAGTCAAAATAAGTATGAACCATACCGATGGTCCAATTTGGCGAAAAAAGCCGGTCGCTATGCATTCCCAAAAGAGGATACACTTATCAATGCATTGCAGATTGAACGGTCAGAATCATCGACAACATCTGCTTCTCTGGAAGATGCATTTATTCAAAATACTGCAGAAAAATTAGAGGATATTAATCTTTCTATTCTATTCCCTTCTAACCGCATTAAAGTTTGGAAAAAGATTACATTGGTTGCTTTATCTGTAACGATTTTTACCATTGGCTTTACTTGGCGACATTCTATTTCATCAATGTATCGATGGACACATCCCAAAACTGAATTTGTACCGCCCAAGCCATTTAAATTGGTTGGCAATACACGGCATGTCAATATTTTGGGCGGCGATGAGGCAACGGTTGCATTCACAGCCCAAGGAGAAGCACCCGATTCTCTATATATTGAATTCAGGCCCATTGCTTACTCCGCCGGAAATGATTCAATCATTACAGAAACTATTTATCGTTTAAAAGACAAACCTCAGTATACCTATGAATTCAAAGACATATTTCAGAATTATCGATATCGGGCATACTATACTTCCATGGAATTCTGGGAGCCATGGGATGAAGTATCTTCCAAATATTATTCCATTTCAGTTACAGATCGACCTTCTATCGAAAATTTTTTAGTGACTATTACACCGCCTGACTACACAGGTCTCGCACCCCAAACACAAAAAGCCAATCAAGCAGAAATATTGGCGTTAAATGGTTCTAACATTGATGTGCAGCTACGTTCAAACCAGAGTTTGGCAAAAGCAGAATTGATTTTGGATGACGAAAAAAAGCAAATGCAGATTCAAAATAAAAGTGCACGATATTCATTTAAGGTTGACCAGGATCAATCTTTTTCAATCAACCTAACAGATAAAAGAGGGGTGACAAACCGTAACCCGATTCCATTCCATATTCAGATGGTTAGGGACATTTCTCCTGAGATGACGATTATTCAACCACCGCCCATCATTGAATTGGGCAGTGAACAGACCATTCCCATACTCATGACTATTGAAGATGATTTTGGTTTTTCCAATCTGCAGCTGGCCTATGAAATCCAAAGGCCAACCTATATTCAGGCTGAACCATTTATTTCTATGTTTAGTATTAATCTTGAGGATATGAAAAAAGCCCAACAGGATGTTCAAACTATTTGGGATCTAAAACCGCTGGGACTCATGCCCGAGGATGAAGTTCATTTCCATTTTGAGCTCTATGACAATGACCAAATTACCGGTCCAAAGAAATCCATTTCATCCACTTATATTGCGCGATTACCCTCTTTAAATGATCTGTTTACAGCCTTTAACGAAAAAGAAGATGAAATTGTAGATGCCATGGAGATGGAATTGGGGGATATCCAAAAATTGCAGCGCCAGTTAAAAAAAGCAGAATTGGATCTTTTAAAAACGGATAAACCTGATTGGAAAGATCAGCAGGCACTGAAAGAAACCATGGAAGATGTGAAAGTCCAATTATCGGATTTTGAAGATTTGGCTGAACAATTGGAATCATTGAATCGTTCGGGAGAAAAGCATAACCTTTTTTCTGAAGACCTCATGGCCAAATTTAAAGATCTCCAAAAATTGGTTGAAGAAATTTTCCCGCCGGAGATGCTCCAAAACATGGATTGGATGAATGAAGCATTAGAAAAAATGGATCCAAAAGAAATGTTGTCTGCCCTAGAAAACCTTTCAAACAATCTCAGTCAAGTGGAGCAGGAGCTGGATCGTTTCCTTGATATATTTAAACGGGTGAAAGCAGAACAGCAGGTGGATGAATTGCGAAAACGGTTGGAGCAATTGGTGGAGAATCAGGACAATATCGACCAGCAAATACGACAAACCTCACCCCAAACCGATCCGTCTATTTTTAAGCAATTGAGCTTAGAAGAAAAAATGAGCCAGCGAGAATTGGAAGATATCCGAGATGCCATGGAAGATGCGGCAAAGGATGTAAAATCATTCAGCAGAAGTACATCCAGAGATTTGGAAACTTTGTCCGATTCTGAAATGGCAGAATCCTCCGAATCTCATTTAGAGAATACCATTGAACATTTGGATGATCAAGACCCCTATGGCGCCATGGATCAAAGTTATGCAGGCCTTAAGGAAATGGAAAATATGGAAAAGACTATGGATGATATTCTTAGCGATTTTCAAAAGGAGACTACCCAAGATATGGCGAAAAAATTCAGATCCATTCTTCGGGATATGCTTACCTTATCCAAATCTCAAGAATCTCTGCGAAAAGAAACTACAGAAATGCCCCGAAATTCGCCACGATTGGGCGACCTAGCGGGTCAGCAACAAATGATTCAAGATCAGCTGACTCAAACCATGCAAAATACCATGGATCTCTCTAAAGAAACCTTTCTTGTCTCACCTGAAATGGGTAGAAAAATGGGTACTGCATTTGCCCAAATGGAGGCAGCAAAAGGAAAAATGGCTGAACGAAACGGCGGTGGATCATTAGGCAACCAAGATCAGGCTATGCTGGCCCTAAATGAGGGGGCCAAGACCATTATTCAAACGGTAAAACAAATGCAGGAATCTGGGTCCGCTAGTGGTTATGAAGAATTTTTGAAACAGATGGAAGCCATGGCCAAACGTCAGCAAGGTATCAATAACCAAGGCATGCAACTGGCATTGGGTCAGATGGCAGCAGCCATGCAGGAATCACTTATGGGGCAAATGCTTGCTCAACAACAAGGTGTAAGGCAATCGCTCCAACAAATGATAGATGAGATGCAGCAAGCGGGAAACCAAGGCCTGGGTGATATGGGTGGCATTGCAAAAGAAATGGACGAGGTCATTAAGGATTTACAAAAGCGACAATTCACAAAAGAGACTTCTAACCGCCAACAGCGCATTTTATCCCGAATGCTGGATAGCCAAAAGTCCATGACCACGAAAGGATTTGAAGAGGAACGGCGATCGGAGACTGCTGAACAAGTGGCGTGGACAGGTCCATCGGGCATGCCTGCAGATTTGGGGCAGCGGCAATCCTTAATCATGAATGCCATGAATACGGCCCTTAAATCAGGCTATTCCCGGGATTACCAAAATATGATCCGGCGCTACTTCAATAAATTGAGTGAATCTGAAGCTGTTCTACTTCCGGACACAACTCAAATCCAATCAAGGGATGGCACTCTTCGATGAGATTCCTTTTTATACTTTGCATTTGGGGCAATCTATGGGGGCAGATCCACGTTATCCCTCAGGGTAAGAATGCATTTAATCAGGCCATGATGATGGAGCGTGCGGGCAATATGGCCGATGCAATTCTAATCTATCATAAGATTTTAGAAGGAAACCCTTCTCACCAACCGGCTTACTTTCAATTAAAAAATATTTATACAAAAATCGGCAATCCCAAATCGGCCATCCAACTGGTGGAGGATTGGCTAAAACATAACCCCAGTGACTTGCAGTCTGAATTGGCTTTGGGTGAGTTTTATTTTCGCGATCAAAAACAGGATAAAGCCCTGTCCATTTGGAATCAATTTCGGAAAAACCGACTCACGAATCAAACCACCTACCGGTTATTATTTCATACCTATGCTCGTTTTGGCCAAGTTCAGGCCATGGAATTTTTGGTGCGTGAAGGCAGGGAAAAATTTAATGAACCCCATCTTTTTGCCATTGATTTGGCCAACTATTATCAATCCCGCCAAACTTTTAATCGATCCCTGCGGGAGTATATGACCCTTATCCGTCATCAAAAACAATATCTCCAATATACTACCGATCGCATTCTTCTCATGAGTGATGATACCACTACCCATTCCTTGATTGATTCTACTCTAAACGCATCAGCAAGTGTAAACCCGGATGTGCGGTCGATTTTGGCAGGATTTTATTATAAGACGGGGCAATTTGAACAAGCATTCTCCCAACACCAAAAGATTGGACTATCCAATCAAAATGATACAGATCGTTGGATGGCATTTGCAGAGAATTTGAGGAAAGAGGGCCAGCACGATCTGTCAATTCAATCATTTCATTTTTTACTTCAAAAATCCACCCAATCTGATCCCAATACGGTTGGGAAAGCACTCTTGGGCTTGGGACAGGCCTATGAAGATCAAATTATCCACGACCAAACTGAGTTGAAATTTGTAAAATGGTTCCCAGAAAATGATTTTTTTAAGAACCAATTTGTGAAAGCCCCCAGCATTGGGAATGAAGAGTTGGCCAATACTTTGTCTCATTATCAATCTGTATTATCTCTATTGCCTCCTTCCCAAACAACAGCGACAGTTCATTTCCGCTTGGGAGAAATTCAGGCACGAATGATGCGTGATCATGAAGGCGCTCGCTCTTCTTACACATCAGCTATAGACGCCAGACCCAATCATAAATTGAATGAATCTATTCGTCTAAGGCTCGGTGACCTTTATTTATCATCAGGACAATTTGATGAAGCCATTGTCTATTTTCGCCAGGATAAATCCCATCGTGTAGATGATCGAACCATTCGTTATCTGAATGCCCATTTATATAGTGGCAGTTTAGAAACGCCCATGGCATTTTTAGATTCCGTGACACTTGCACTTAATCCGGATCATCGTTTTTTTAACGATCTGCTGGAAATACATGATCTTATGGTTAATTATTATGCAGACGGTACGCGAAGTGATAGACAAGCATTTGCCACTTTTTTTGAAGCAGAAGGATTGATTCGCCAATTCAAAATTCCCGAAGGATTGGACATGTTTCAATCACTTCGCAATGACCATCCTGATGCATTGATTACCCCTTTAGCTACCCTTCGATTGGCTTTACTCCTAATTGAGTTCGGGCAATTGGATCAGGCCCTTCGTGTGGCCATATCCATCGAAAATTCGCCGCTTAAAGATCAAGGCCTTGTCTTGTCCGGCGAAATTGAGGAACAATTTTTAGGCAATACCCAAAACGCATTATCCTATTATCATCGGCTCCTTTCCGAATGTCCATCATCTTTATTGGTTGGGCCGGTTCGACTCCATATCCGCAAACTATCCCAACCTCAGGAGAGTTAATTGAAACGATTCATTATTCTTTTATCCTTCATCCAAATTGGATTATCTCAAAAGATTCTCATTCCTATGGATCAAGCCCAGAAAGATCATTTAAAGGCTTATGGTACTGCGTTTTGGATCCTTGGAGAAGACATTAATGTGGAATGGATTTTGAATTACCGTGGTGGCGCATTTTTGATGGACAGCTACCCAGAGGTGGCACAGGAATGTCGTGTTCGTGGTGTAACATTTGAGACTATTGGTGCGGAGCAAACATTGGCCATTTACAATGAAGTGGCGGTGAATAATATGGAAGTGGTTTTGCTAGAGAAAGCGCCTAAAATTGCCATTTATACTCCACCGAACAAACAACCCTGGGATGACGCGGTCACCCTCGCCCTCACCTATGCAGAGGTCCCCTACGAAACTCTTTGGGATGAAGAGGTATTTAATGGTGCCCTATCCCAATATGATTGGCTCCATTTACACCATGAAGACTTTACCGGACAATATGGCAAATTCTATAGGAATTATCATACAGCCGCATGGTACATCGATCAGCAAAACCAATTTGAAGAGATGGCCAATCGACTCGGATTCAATTCTGTCCATGCTCAGAAAAAAGCATTGGCCAAAATGATCAAGGATTACGTCGCCAATGGTGGATTCCTATTTGCCATGTGTTCTGCCACCGATTCATTTGATATTGCACTGGCTACGCAAAATGCGGATATTGCACATTCCGTTTTTGACGGCACATCCATAGATAAACAATTCGTTGATAAAATTGAATTTGATCATACATTGGCATTCAACGCCTTTGAAATCATTACCGATCCAATGGTCTATGAATATTCAAATATCGATTATCCACCCAGTGATAACCCCATTGTACGCGGTGCAGAATCAGATTATTTTTCATTATTCGAATTTTCGGCAAAATATGATCCTGTGCCCACTATGCTCACGCAAAATCATGTGGCAGTGGTAAAAGGGTTTATGGG
>DKLW01000003.1:0-6829 GCA_002455835.1 Fidelibacterota bacterium UBA6630
GTTGGGAGAATAGCGTCTGGCTTTTCTTTTTGAATAATGGCCTCAACATACTCTGAAGTAATCGGCTCAATATATGTTGCATCCGCCAAATTTGGATCGGTCATAATCGTGGCCGGATTGGAGTTTACCAGGATAACCCTGTAACCTTCCTCCTTCAAAGCCCGGGTGGCTTGAGTGCCGGAATAATCAAATTCACAGGCCTGACCGATAATGATGGGACCGGCGCCTATAATTAATATGGATTCAATGTCGTTTCGTTTTGGCATAATTCTTTACTGTTTTTCTTCAAATAGTTGGTTATCGATTCCTTCATTCAATTTGTATTTTGTGAAGGCCATAACCATTTCTCCTACAAATTCATCCTTTTCAGGATCAAACCCGGCATTTTTTGCCATGTCTTCAAAATCTTGTCTCTCTGACCCGAGACCGCCTAGATCAACTGGATTCCTAGCGGACCACTTACTAATTCCTTTGACACCAATTTTAAAGATGGAACGCTCCGGAACATAAATTCCGTCTATTTCTGTATAATCGGTTTGAAAGGCGAACACACTTTCAGAACCCAAATAAACGTCCACTTCGGTGATGACCCATTTTTTCGCATCCACTAATACAATCATGGTGATTTCAGGTGTTTCATTTTTATTTATCTTTAATGGAATCTTTAATGAATCACGTTCAACCTTGCCCATTATTTTATAGTATGGCGAATTGTTATGGATCGTTCGCTTAATCGTGGTTACATGCTTCAGCATATCCAAAAACTCACTGGGATTCCCATCCACCCCTGTCTTGGGCAAAATGGCGAATCCTTTCGTTTCTACTTTCACTTTATCTGGCCGTTTATAATAGACACGAATCTTCTTCTTAGGCATACGAAAACCTGTCATCTTAACTGATATTTTCATATCCACCTGATAATCATTAATCTGCTCAAATTGTGCAATTACATTATCCCGAATCTTTTCTACCGTCATGGATTGTCCAAAAACGATCGATGACCAAATGATAGCAATGATAGATAAATGCCTCATGTTTTAATATCCTTTGCTAGAAACACTTTTACTGCAATGCCGAAAAATCCTGCTGAATAAAGTGCCAGAATACCGAGTTTTTTACCAATTTCTCCCCAAGGGATTGGATCCTTAAATGCATCCCACCAAACATTGAAATATTTTACAAAAAGATAGGGCTCAATTTTTTCAAAGAATTCCAATGGGATTCCCATAATCATGTAGCTGATAATGATTAAAAACATGGTGCCAATAATGGGTCCCACCGCATTATTTACCGATGCAGAAAACATAAAACAAAGGGTAGCCACAGTGCACATGACCAATATGGCCAGACTAAATGATAGGGCCATTCGAATCCATGCCTGAGATTCATCTAAAATTAAAATGCCGTTATCGATGGTAATGAGATCACCTGTGCCCAAGACCGAGCTGCCAACGCCCAGACTCCAGAATGCACAAAATATGAGTAGCGCGGCTGTATAGATATAAGTAGCCAATAATTTTGAAATAAGAATTTTTAATCGGCTGACCGATCGAGTGAGTGTAATCCTGAAAATGCCATTGGATCCGTCAGCCGCTACTGAATCACCGGCCGCCAAGGTGATTAAAAATGGAATATGAATCCACAATGTATTCATAATGATATAGGTCGCCAGAAATGCATTAAAAATGTTCCCTACCACCACAAATGTACCGCCTAATTCCCGGGCATAATCTTGGTGCAACTCGTTACTACCGTGGACAAACCCCCAAAGAATCAGCGGCATGAGGATGGATATACCAATGAATCCGATATAACTACGCCAACGACCGATGATGACCAGCAATTCGTTATGAATCAATCCCAACATCAGATTTGACTTTCTGTACCCAGTTTCGATAAATATAAATCTTCTAAACTAGTTTTAGGAATTACAGCGGAAACCTGAATATTGTTTTTTACTAACAATTGAACCATTTCTGTAATGTGCTCTTGGCCAACACCAACACGTAAAACACTATCTTCTGCCTCACTCCGGTGAATCCACGATTGATCTGAAAGCAATTTTACTGCCTCCTCAACTTTATTCACATGGACTTCTGTTAAGAGCAAATCTGAATCCCGCAATAAGTCTTCAATCTTCCCAGCAGTAATGAGGCTCCCCAAACTTATCATGGCTACATGCGAGCATATCTTTTGCACTTCGTCCAGCAGATGTGAAGAAATAAAAATGGTAATACCCTCTGATGCTAATTCTTGGATTAAATCACGTACTTCTTTCATCCCTTGTGGATCAAGACCATTGGTAGGCTCATCCAGAATTAATAATTTTGGATTGGATAGAAGGGCTTGGGCGATTCCCAATCGCTGTCTCATCCCCTGTGAATAGGTCTTCACCTTATCTTTTCCCCGGAAGCCCAACCCAGTCCGATCTAGAACTGTTTGAACTCTGGACATATCCGTACCATCCATACGCGCCAGCATTTTTAGGTTCGTCTCGCCGGAGAGATGCTTATGAAAATCTGCACGCTCGATAAGTGCACCTACATCAGTTAGGGCCGTATTACCATTCGCCTGCACCGATTTACCTTGAATAATCACTTCACCCTCGTCCGGTGTGATTAATGCGGTCATCATCCGGATCGTTGTGGATTTTCCACTGCCATTCGGACCTAAAAACCCATATACAGCGCCTTCAGGGATCTCAAGATTAAGATTATCCACAGCTTTACGAAGGCCAAAAATTTTTGTCAGCTGGTTAGTTTCTAGGATCATTGGTTAATGTCTTAGATTTATAAAGCATTCTTTGAAATTATATTTTCCAATCTCTGCATCTCAGTGGCTATTCATTAAATCTGCAAATTGCTGAAAGAGATATCGACTGTCATGAGGGCCGGGACTGGATTCTGGATGATATTGTACCGAAAATGCATTAATATCATCACACCGAATGCCCGCATTGGTGTTATCGTTCAGGTTTATATGCGTTTGAACAACATTATTTGGAAGCGATTCAGGGTCCACCACAAAGCCGTGGTTTTGGCTGGAGATTTCTACAATTCCATTATCTTCATTCCGGACAGGATGGTTGATGCCGCGGTGACCAAATTTTAGTTTAAATGTTGCTGCGCCTAATGCCAAAGCCAATATTTGGTGCCCTAAACAAATGCCAAAAATCGGTTTCTTCCCTAAAAGTTGCTTTACCATTTCAATGCCGTAGGTAACGGCTGCTGGATCACCAGGACCATTACTAAGAAATACACCATCCGGATCAAATTTCAAAATATTATCGGCAGATGTATTGGCGGGAAAGACAGTCACATCGCAACCATGGCTTTCTAATAACCTGAGGATATTATGTTTTATACCAAAATCAATCGCCGCTACTTTATAATTCCCGGTGCTTCCATTTTTTGACCATTCAAATGATGAATCGGCAGTGACTTCCTTTACCAAGTCAAGCCCTGCCATTGAAGGGACTTTTGATAACTTCTCTTTCAAACTATCTATATTCAAATCCACGGATGATATAATACCATTCATGGCCCCCTGATCCCGGAGGTGGCGCGTAATGGCGCGGGTATCTACATTTTGAATACCCACAATTTTATGTGCATCTAAATATTCACCAATAGATTGGGTTGATCTCCAATTTGAAGGAACAGCTGTTTCTTCTTTAATCACAAATCCCGCTACTTGGATGCGTTCTGACTCTATATCTTCCGGGTTTACACCGTAATTACCGATGTGCGGTGCCGTCATGGTGACGATTTGTTTGCAATAAGAAGGATCCGTTAAAATTTCCTGGTAACCGGACATGCCCGTATTAAAACACACTTCTCCTGTGGTTTCACCAGTATGGCCAAAGGAATTTCCTTGAAAAATGCGACCGTCTTCGAAAAGTAAAATTGCGGGGTTAAGTTCACTCATGTATTGTCCATTATTATGCGGTAAGAAAATTTTTGCTCATTATTAAAAATAAAACAGGAATGGGTCAAACATTGTGTCATTTGACCCTGCATCATTATTGAGTCACCCTATTCGGGTTTATACAAAAACGGCCACCCTTTAACAAAAGGGCGGCCGTAGTCAAAATATCCATGGCAGAAATTCTTACCTTTTTATGAAACTTAAAACAGGATAAATGTCCATTTTTATTTTTTTCCCATTAACATAGAAGCAATAACCAAATCCTGGACTGCATTACCAATGGAATTAAAAATAGTCATATCCTCAGTTGAAGATCGGCCTTGGATTTTACCCATGACTAAATCTCCCAATTCACCTTTAATTTGACTCCAGTCATAAGTCCCTTCTGAAACCGGAATCAGGATATCCCCCGCTTCCACTTTACTTGAGGA
Organism: Fidelibacterota bacterium UBA6630; assembly: GCA_002455835.1. GTDB lineage: Bacteria > Fidelibacterota > Marinisomatia > Marinisomatales > TCS55 > TCS55. The sequence goes on from DKLW01000003.1 coordinate 4,359, forward strand.
AAGTTTATCGATAAATACTTTTCCCCTCTGAATAAGTGCGGTCCCCAATTCTCTTGTGGTCGGTTTGTGAGCACCTACCGCATTGATATGGACACCAGGCTTAACATCATCTAAATCAAATAAAGGGGTCTCGCCGGTGGTAGCTGTACAAACAATATCGGCTGTTTTTAAATCCAATTTATTCCCTGGTTGAACTACTGAATCAAACCCTTCGCAAAATGCTGCTGTTTTTTCTTCTGACCGACCCAATACTTTTACTGAATCCAAATTGCGAACGCATCGAATGGCTTCAATTTGTGTTCGAGCCTGGACGCCAGCTCCTAAGATGACAGCCTGTTTTGCCTTTGGACTTGCCAACAAATCGGTCGCCAACCCTGAACCAGCACCCGTTCGTAATGCGGTGACAGACTTCCCTTCGATCAGGGCCAACGGACTCCCTTCCAGTGCATCCATGACCAAAATCACCCCATTGATAAGTGGCAATCCTTTTCTGGAGTTATCAAAATGGATATTCACCAATTTGATGGTATTAAACTTGCCCCCTTTGATATAAGCAGGCATGGATAGGTGGAGCGCATTTTTGTCTTCAATGGGGAGATTAATCCGATTGGGAACAATGGCAGACCCATCACTCAAAGCTACAAAAGCAGTCTTCATGGCTTCAATGGCTTCAGCCATGGATACAGCAGATCGTACGTCCGCTGCGGAATAAAATGGCAAATTCATTCGGTTAGATATTTTCTATTTCTTTGTAAGGGCCCAAGATCCATCCCAGTCATCGCCTGGAGGGTTGTCGCGATAATGTTCGCAGCGGGGAATATAGATTCTGCTTGGGTTGGTTTTTCTGCCGCCAAACATATCTTCCAGTTCATCAGATGCTTTGAATGCATCAATAGCTTTTTCCCATTTTTGTCCGCGGTAAAGTTTCAGTGCTTCGTCGTAAGCTGGTAAAAGTTTATCATATCCCGAGGGCACATTGCCTGCTTCAGAAATCAATTCAAATACCTGAGCCGGCTCTGTCTTACCCATGACAATGACATAATCCAGATCCCGCCAGATGAATTTGTCTTTACAAGCCTGGTAAGATTCTTCCGCTACTTGAATATAAACGCCATACTGTTTAGCCGATGCTTCCAATCGGGCTGCCAAGTTCACTGTATCCCCCATCATGGTATAATTCATTCGCATAGATGACCCCATGTTTCCTGTCACCATTTTACCCGTATTGATACCAATCCTGTTTTGCATATGGTGGACAATCTCGGGCCACCGATCACCCTCGGCTTGCCATTTGGTCCTCAGTTCTGCCAATCGCTCCTGCATTTTTACGGCTGTGAGACAGGCCCAATATTCATGGTCATCCACCGGTGCGGGCGCACCGTAAAAAGCCACAATGGCATCACCGATATATTTATCTAATGTGCCTTTATTTTCTAATAAAATATCCGTCATTTCTGTGAGATAATCGTTCAACAACTCGACTAAATCTCCAGCCGATAATTTTTCAGAAAATCCTGAAAAACTTTGAATATCAGTAAAGAAAGCAGTGTGATATCCCTCATTACCGCCAAGTTGCGGCTCTTCTTTTGCATCGAACATTTGATCAATCAGTTCAGGAGAAATATAGGTACCGAATGTATCCTTCAAAAATCGTTTATCTTTTTCTACAATGAGGAAGTTATAGAGAAATATGCCACCATATGTGCTAATCATAGACAAGGCCGGCCGGACCACTTCCCACATGACCAGCGAAGAAAAGAATTGAGAGTAGGTGAAAAGAATCCATGCCACAATCCCCACCAGTGGAACAGGAAGGGTATATAATGGTTTTTCCGGAAGACTGACCACAATACCCAATAGTATGGAAATAAGGATAATGATGAAAAATGTCTCTCCTTGATCTTTGGGTTGGACAAATTCCCCTTTAAGAAGGCTGTTCATCACATTGGCGTGAATTTCTACCCCGGCAAAAGTTTCCTGAACAGGAGTGTTTCGAAGATCCATAAGCCCTGGGAGGGATGCCCCTACCAATGCCACTTTCCCTTCCCAATATTCCGGCGGCAGCATTTCAGGGTCGAAGCAATACATGTATGGTAGGTAGTAAAAAGTCTGGAATGGCCCGTAATAATTCACATACATCCGCCCATAATCATCGATGGGAATTTCACGAATAACTGTATTGGTCGTATCAACAAGTCTCAAAATATTTTCTTCAAAGTCATAGTCGAATCCTCCATCCTTTTTGATGCCAAGGATATCGATGGCCGCCGACATAACCAAACTGGGATAGACATGATCTGCACCTTCAAAATAAATGGCTGTGGGTGCGCGGCGGATGATGCCGTCCTCATCCTGAGGAAAGTTGGCTGAACCGGCTCCTACCGAAGCAGAAAGCAGATCTACATAGGTATTCCCTAATCGATCCGCTTGAGGCAGTTTGGCTTTGACTTCTTCAGATACACCATGAATGA
>DKLW01000062.1:0-8425 GCA_002455835.1 Fidelibacterota bacterium UBA6630
TATCGTGTGCTCAAGGAAACCGGAGCGATTTACATACTTTGTGGGTGGCGTTATTCTGGCATGTATCATTCTTTATTAAGTAATGATTTTCAAATCCAAACCCGTATTACCTGGCGCAATGCCACCAGAAAAGATCAGTCCAAACCCATGACATGGATCAATCGATCCTCGGATATTTGGTTCGCCACCAAAACAAATGAATTCATGTTCAATCAGGAGGCGGTGACCAATACTGAAAATCAGATGAAACCTGATGAACCCACAGAATTAGGGATGACCAACCTTTGGGGCGATATTATGGATATCCAACTGGGCGCTACTGTACAAATGGAGGGCGATAAGCCGGAACAGCTCATACAGCGAATTTTGAATGCGTCCAGTTTTAAACTAAACTGGGTGTTGGATCCATTCACTCGAAGCGGCGGTACGGGCGTAATTGCGAAAAAAATGGGACGGCGATTCATCGGGTTTGAATCGGATCAAGATAGATTATTAATGGCAATGAAACGAATTGATAACGAGTAAACGATGACATTATTTGAACAGATTCAGTCTGATATGTATGCCGCCATGAAGGATGGAGATAAATCTAAGGCAAATACGCTCCGCATCACCTTGGCGAAACTGAAAGATAAAAAAATTGAGAAACGGGATGACTTGACGGAACAGGAAGAAATAAAAGTGATCCAAACATTAGTGAAGCAGCGGAAGGAGTCCATAGAACTTTATGAAAAAGGCGGCCGATCAGAATTGGCTACTGCGGAAAAAGCCGAAATGGGAATTTTAAATGGATACCTCCCCCAAATGATGTCTGCCGATGACATTAAAGCCATTGTTCAATCAGTGGCGGATGAAGTTGGCGCCACATCCATGGCGGATATGGGCAAAGTCATGCCCGAAGTAATGAAGCGCGGCAAAGGATTAATTGACGGAAAATCGGCGCAACAATTTGTCCGGGAAATACTTGGATAGGTCGGTTAAAACTAATCGGGCATCTTAACCTTTACCGAATACCGATCTAAATGATTGACGCCTTAGCCATATTTTTCATCATCACCATGGGGGTTATTGGTTTTCGCCGTGGATTGGTAGAAGAACTGGGTCGATTATTGGGTCTCATTTTTGCCACTACTTTTGCCCTCCGGCTTTACGTCCAATTGGGCGCTTTTCTCACCGGATGGGTTCCAGTGGATGTTTGGCTTCTATTTGTTCTTAGTTTCATTCTCATTTTCATCGGTGTATTATTATTGGCTCGGATGGTTACAAAGCTGATTCATTTTTTATTCCTCTCTAAGAGTACCAAGTGGGTGAACCGTGCCATGGGTATCATATTTGGGATGGCCAAAGGCATACTAGCAGTTATGATTTTTTTCTGGATGTTTGAACTCATGCCTGAACGGAAGACCTTCAAAATTGTAACCACCCAATCCAATATGGCACAGCGTATGATTGGGATTCGAAAATCCATTCTATCCACATTTAATTGGAATGATCCGGTAACTAAAGGTGAAGAGACCATTCGGTCCTTTTTACAAAGCATGGAAGACACCCATGGCTAGGATCCCCCAAGAGACTATCGATCGAATTCGAGATTCTGCGGACATTGTGGATGTAGTCTCTCGCCATGTGGATTTGAAAAAACGGGGGCGCAATTTTTTCGGTCTCTGTCCCTTTCATACAGAAAAAACTCCCTCTTTCAGTGTTGCCCCAGACAAAGGTATTTATCATTGTTTTGGTTGTGGAAATGGCGGTAATGCAGTCAATTTTATTATGGAATTAGAGAAGATCAGTTTTGTAGAAGCCATCCAGCAGCTCGGCCAGCAACTGGGTATTGAAGTGGCATTCTCCGGCACGGATGAATCGAAACAATTTTTTGATCACCTCTATGACATTCATGCTGCCGCCGCTAATCTCTATCAACGGGTGTTGGATTCTGACCGAGGGCAGCAGGCAAAACAATATCTATTGGATCGAGGTTTAACGGAAGAAACCATTAAGCAATTCAAGATTGGATTTGCGCCGGACAATTCAAAATTTTTAACCGAAAGTATTAAAGAAAAGCGGTATGGCCGTGAGGTTTTAGAAAAGTCAGGATTATTCGGATTTTCAAATACGGATGTTTTTGATCGCTTTCGTGGACGCATCATGTTTCCCATTTTCAATGCATCGGGGAAAGTCATCGCGTTTGGCGGACGCGTGTTTGGAATGGACGATCCGGCAAAGTATATGAATTCTCCCGAAACACCTCTATATCATAAAAGTGAAGTGTTCTATGGACTCCATCTGACGCGAGATGCCATTCGGAAATCCGAATCTGCCATTTTGGTGGAAGGATATACAGACTTGATTCAGCTTTACCAACGAGGCATTCAAAATGTAGTGGCGGTTTCGGGGACGGCATTTACCGATCGTCACGTACAACAAATTCGGCGATTTGCCTCCAAAGTGTACCTTGCCTATGATGGGGATACAGCTGGAATCAATGCAGCAAAACGGGCCGGATATGCATTGCTTAAGGGCGGCGTAAACCCAAAAGTGATTCGAATCCCTGACGGATTAGACCCTGACGATTGGGTCAGCCAAGCAGGGGCTGATATATTCCGGTCAAAAGGGATCGATCAAGCCGTCGGGCTCCTTCCCTTTCATTTGCGAACATCCAATTTTTCTGAAATTTCTCCTCAGAAAAAATCCAATCTGATTAAAGATATTTTGTCTGAAGCGACACAAATTTCTGATCCCATTATCCGGCAGGATCTCATTAAAAATTTAGCCCAGGTTGGGGGTGTAGAAGAAAATCAAGTGGTCCATATGTTCACCCAGCAGATGCGTAAAAAGCGCTCTCGCCATACAGAAGCAGTCCCTAAGCCGAAAAAATCATTATTTACATCCGTTAATGCGAAAGCCGAATTGGGAATAATCAAAGTATTGGTTGGGGATGATCAAGAAGCCAAGGCATTGATACAATCGGACTTAGATATCAATTTGATTGAAAATGGTCAACTGAAAAAATTGGCTGAAATGCTTATGGGCACCAATAATGTAAAACCTGCTGAAATTATGGCTCATTTTGATTCGGCTGAAGATCGAGAAATTGTATCACAGATTCTCATTGATGAAGATGATTCTACCTCTCCTATCCAAATGGCTCAGGATTGTTTGGCGACCTTATCCAAAGTTTCCACGAAAGAAAAGATTAAAGCAGCGCGGATAAAAATCCGCGAAATGGAAGCAGCAGGGCAAGATACCACAAACCTCATGATGGAAGTAGTCAAAATGCAAAAGGATCTCCGTGGATAGATTTTTACTTATCATGCTGTTTGGAGTCCTTCCTGCGCAAGAAATTAATTGGAATGATAAACCCTCACCTGTGACCGCCATTCATATATATTGCGATACGGATGGTATTCCCATATTTGTTGACGGACTTCAGGTGGGTGCATCCCCCATAAAGGACCCGGTGCAAGTGGCACCGGGCTGGCATCAGGTGAGCTATTTCCCCCCGAAGACCATGGTAAATGCCCAATCTATATCTGAAAATAAAAAGATGCGGGATATGATTCAATTGGCCCGGCAGGATGTATTGGTAGAAGAAGGGAAAACTGTTCGGGTTGTCTTGAGCTATCGGACAATTGAAGCAGAGGCCATGGAATATGAAGCATCCTTATCCAGTAGCCGTTGGGTAGGGCTCGGCATGGTATTTACAGTCTTGGCCCTCATTTCATGGGGATTGATGTAAATGCGGTATCTTCTATTTATGATGATTGGTAATTTCATTTTGGCTCAACCGGATTCCATTGTTAAAGTATTTTCTACTGATCTTATGCGCACCAATGTGTTGACCGGAAAACCAAAAGAATCCATCAGCAAGCGTGATGCCCATTTTCGTGCAGTCTATTATCCATCGGGAGAATTAAAACGGATTGAGTTCGTTCCGGCAAATTGGGATAAAGGCCGGCGCAAAAAACCGGAATCCACCAGCAAACTGAAATTGTATTATCAACAATGGAATCCCAAAAAACAGGAATTGCTGAAAGGGATTACCAAAAAGGAGGCAAGGGGTATTCCCCATTATCGGGCTACCTTGGATGAAAAAGGATTGGTACAAAATGTGGATTATTTTAACCACCACAATAAAGTAATGTGGACATTCCACATGCATTGGGATGATGAAGACAAGTCCTCAAAATATGATATTGAATTCTATTCCTCACGAAATCTTTCAGAACTTAATCATGAAATGTTTGCACCGGATTTGAGCACTATTCGCTCCGGATGGAAAGCGCAATATCATTATAATAAAACCGGAAATACTCGTTCTGTTTATGTTATGGATGCCTTTGATGATCTATATTATTACTATGAATTTCAGTATGGAGAGAATGAACTTCGATCCAAATATTATCGCGCTGATTCAACACTGGTTGGGAGTCATACAGTTCGCTTTGATGCAAATAAAAACCCCATGCGCATTACTTATTATAATGAAAATGGCATAATGAAAAACGCCATTGGATATGAATATCCCGATGATGAAGAAATCGTTGTGTCTCAGTATAATAATAGGGGTGAAATCATTGAAAGACGGATCATCCCAAAGAAACAAATGAATTAAATGAAAATACTGGTAACAGGTGGCGCCGGTTATATCGGCTCTCACGTTGTCCTCGAATTATGTGAACATGGTTATGATGTGGTGGTTTTAGACGACTTATCCTTGGGCCATCGAGATGCAGTGGATAATCGGGCCGAATTTATCCACGGCTCTACCTTAAATACTGCTGACCTTGACAAAGGACTGAATGGTATTACGGCGGTGATCCATTTGGCGGCGTTTAAGGCTGCGGGCGAATCCATGGTTGATCCGGCGAAATATTCTTACAATAATATCACCGGTACATTAACCTTATTGGATTCCATGGCGGCACATAGGGTTAATCAATTTGTATTCTCGTCCACAGCAGCTGTTTATGGCTTCCCTGAATATTTACCATTGGATGAAAATCACCCGCTCAAGCCCATTAACTATTATGGATTCACAAAGTTAGAAATTGAACGATTTTTAAAATGGTATGGAGAATCAAAAGGATTAAAGTTTGCCGCATTGCGGTATTTCAATGCAGCGGGATATAATCCAAAAAGGCGCCTCACATCATTAGAAAAGAGCCCTGCCAATCTACTCCCAATTGTGATGGAAGTGGCTTCGGGGATGCGTGAAAATATGCAAGTATTTGGAAATGATTATGACACCCACGACGGCACCGGCGTTCGAGATTATATCCATGTTTCTGATTTGGCTTCTGCCCATGTAAAGGCCCTCAACTATCTTCAGGATCACAATGAACTGACAGTAAACCTGGCCACTGGAGAGAGTCACTCTGTTATAGATGTAATTAACATGGCTGAATCAGTCACAGGACAAAAAATAGCTTATGATATTGTGGAACGACGGGCGGGTGATCCGGCTAAATTATATGCCCATTCAACATTGGCTCTAGATGCCTTGAATTGGAAAGCGGTTCATTCAGATTTGACATCTCTGGTTGAAACCACATGGCAAATGTACAATAAATGAGCAAGCATCCTTTTGTTGGGCTGGCCGGCAATATTGGTGTAGGCAAAACCACATTTACAGAAAAAATGGCGGATGCTTTTGAATGGTCTCCCATTTATGAATCGGTGGCAGACAATCCCTACCTCAGCGACTTTTACGCCGATATGAATCGATGGAGTTTCAACCTCCAGATTTATTTTTTGCATAAACGATTTAGCGTTCAAAGAGAAATTGAACACTCAAATGGGGGGGTGGTTCAAGATCGAACCATATATGAAGATGCAGAAATTTTTGCCCGCAACCTCCATGAAATGGGGAGGCTAGATGAGAGGGATTGGGAGACCTATCACAACCTATTTTATATCATGACTAGCTATTTGCGGCAACCCGATCTCATTATTTATTTGCAGGCTTCTACGGATACTTTGTTAACGCGTATCCATGCCCGCGGCCGTGATTATGAAAGCAGTATCGATCCAGAATACTTGCATCAATTGAATGTGGCCTATGATAAATGGACGAATAGCTTGAAGGATATTCCTGTACTAAGGATCGAAACTGATGGATTTAATATTTTTGAAGATACAAAACAGTTTCAATCTATTTTAGATGATGTAAAAAAATATTTGTAGGGGGCACTGGTCAGTGTCCACCATGTTAAAACTAACTTTATACATTCAGTAATATATTTGATTGAAAATCGTTAAACACTTGGGATTATCACCTTAAATTCCTCGTCCTTTTTGGGCCCATAGCTCAATGGTTAGAGCAGCGGACTCATAATCCGTTGGTTCGGGGTTCGAATCCCTGTGGGCCCACACGCATTCATTTTCTCTATATATTCCAATTTTCCATATTAAATTCGACCATGTGCGGTCGGAAAACACTCACGCGAGATATGCAGGCCATTATTGAAGAAATGGCCATTGAAGAATGGCAGGATTCGGAAATTTACCAACCCCGATATAATATCGCCCCCACCCAGTATTCTCCAGTCATAGTAGATAAGGTGGGGCGTCATGCGAAATTGATGAAATGGGGTCTCATACCCAATTGGTCTAAGGATGCATCTATCGGATCAAAACTCATCAATGCCCGATCCGAAACGCTTTTAGAAAAACCCTCCTTTCAGCATTTGGTCCCCACTCAACGGTGTGTGGTCATAACCGATGGCTATTTTGAATGGAAGCGCACTTCATCCAGATCCATCCCTTATTATATTCACCACCCGGAGAAAAAACTACTCCCCATGGCGGGATTATGGGATATATGGAAAAACCCATCCGGTGAACATATTTTCAGCTATACGGTCATTACCACTTTTCCTCCCCCGGATTTGGCTGAAATTCACCACCGCATGCCGGTTATATTACAACAGAATGAAATTGACACTTGGCTCAAAGTACATCACACGGCCATCCCTGATGCCATGGCATTACTCAAACCATATGATAATCCCCTCACCTATTACGAAGTATCCAAAATGGTGAACTCTCCTCGGAATAACCGACCTGAATGCATTCTGCCCATTGAAAATACCGGTAGTCTTTCTCTCTTTTAGAATACAAAGAGAGAAATCCATCCTATTTGTTATTTTCTTCTTGCTGTTTATAGACTAAAAAGATCAATTTCAATCCGATTTAAAACATCATAATACATGAATTGGTTTCGAACATTTAAATACACTAATCTGGCACTCAAATTGCCCGGATAATAATTTATAATGAAATGCCTCGGACTACAAAATTTCATTCAAACACAATCAAGGAGAGCGATATGAGAAAATTCTCACAAGTTCTATTGTTTGTACTTCTTCCCGCATTTGTCTTCGCACAAAATACCATTTCTGGTACAGTAACAGATGCAACCACAGGTGATGCACTTCCTGGTGCAAATGTGGTGGTTGAAGGAACAAACATGGGTGCTGCTGCTACAGCAGATGGATCCTATTCCATCAATAATGTACCTTCTGGATCCTATACTATTACTGCTTCTGTAATCGGTTATGCCAATGGTAGTCAATCCGTAAATGTAAGTGGTAACACAACTGTTAACTTTGCTTTAGACATTTCTGCTTTAGAATTATCTGCACTAGAAGTGTTGGCATCTAGGGCTGATGAAAAAACACCGGTTGCATATACAAACATTTCTAAACAGGAAATGGAAGCACGTCTTGGATCTCAAGACATTCCCATGATATTAAATACAACACCCAGTGTTTATGCCACAGGGCAAGGTGGCGGTGCAGGTGATGCCCGGATTAATGTCCGTGGATTTAACCAAAGAAACGTCGCTGTTATGATTAATGGTGTGCCACAAAATGATATGGAAAATGGTTGGGTCTATTGGTCCAACTGGGATGGTGTAGGCGATGCCACATCCTCCATCCAAATGCAACGTGGTCTTTCTGCCGTAAACCTTGCTACCCCTTCCATTGGCGGAACCATGAATATTATTACCGATCCTACTGCGTTAAAACGTGGCGGCAAGTTCAAACAAGAGTTTGGCGCCGGTGGTTTCTTAAAAACCACTGCGAATCTAAATACGGGTTTAATTAATGATAAAATGGCTTTCAGTGCTACTATCGTACGGAAAACCGGTGATGGTATCATTGATGCAACTTGGACTGATGCATGGGCATATTACTTTGGTGCAAGCTATGCAGTAAGCGATAATAATCGTTTTGAACTCTACGCCATTGGCGCCCCTCAGCGTCATGGCCAAAATTTATACAAACAGAATATTGCTACTTACTCACAAGACTTTGCTAGGAATAATACTGACGATTTGTATAATACGAACGCAGTTGATAACAACGGTAAATTCTCATACGAAGCTGGTCGTACATTTAACCAAAACTGGGGTAAAGTCAGT
>DKLW01000062.1:8820-14982 GCA_002455835.1 Fidelibacterota bacterium UBA6630
TAACAGTGGTTTTCTCAATGAACGCGAAAACTTTTTCCATAAACCATTAGTAAACCTGAACCACTTTTATACCATCAATGATAAAATGCGGTTGTCATCAATAGTTTATTGGTCTGGCGGTTCCGGTGGCGGAACAGGAACCTATGGAAGTTCTTTCAGAAAACCTGCTGTTGCTGGTAACAAATGGTATGCAAGTGCCCCTTGGGGATGGGATTGGGACGCGGCAATCGCAGCCAACTCAAATAACGTGGATACCAAATACCATGCTTCTGAGAATCGTTCAAAAGGTATCCTCAGGAATAGTATAAATCGTCAAAATACCTACGGTGTGATTTCAAAGTTGAATTATGATGTTAATGATAATCTGAAAACACAAGTGGGTATTGACTGGCGGACCGCAGGTATCGAACATGCCCGTGAAGTTCGTGACCTGCTCGGTGGAGACTATTATGTTTACACGCGAAATGCAAATGATAAAACAGATGCTTCTCATATGAAAAGATTGGGTGATATCATTGCTTACCATAACAATACAACCGTTGACTGGCTTGGCTTCTATGCACAGGCCAACTATGTTGCCGGACCTCTCAATGCCTATGGTATGGCTGGTACATCAACCATCTCCTATTCTTACATAGATGAATTTACCGTTGCCAAAGAAAAGATTGAATCTGGCGGCATTGGTACTTTTCAGGTAAAAGGTGGCGCCATGTACGACCTGAACGATAATGTAAGTGTCTTCGCTAATCTTGGTCTCGTTGAAAAACCACCCATCATGGATAACGTCATTTATTATGATGGAACGAAAGCATCTGACCCTGTTAATGAAAAATTTCAAAGTATGGAATTTGGCCTGAATTATAGAACATCCATATACGCTTTGAAAGCAAACTACTATAATACCCAATGGAAGGATCGTAATCTTACCAAATCGGTTACAACAGGACAGGGATCTAGTGGTGATACAGATGTAATCTTTTTGACTGGTGTAAATCAGTCTCATAGTGGTATTGAAATGGAAGGGTCAGCACAAATTATGTCCATGTTGCGGTTAGATTTTGCTGCTTCATTTGGTAATTGGAAATTTGCTGATGATGCTTCCGGTAATTATACCGAATACACTGACAAGGGTACTGTTGAACAAACAAAATACGAATACGCTCTTAAAGATCTGTGGGTTGGGGATATGCCTCAAACCGGTATTGTTGTGGGTGCAACACTTAATCCTATCCAAGGCTTAAGCATCCAAGGGATTGTCAAATCTTATGATAAAAACTATGCCGATTGGAGCCCTGCTTCCCGTGAAATAGAAGATGGAAAAGGGGACAGGGAGCAAGTATGGATGGCACCTGCTTACAATAAGGTTGACCTCCATATGTACTACAATCTGCCCATGCAGGTTGCTGGTGCAAACCTACAGGTATTTGCCCACGTATTCAACCTAACCGACGCACTATATATCCAAGACGCTACTGATAATAGTCAATACAATGGTTTTGGTTCAGATCACTTAGCTAGTGATGCAGAGGTATTCTTTGGTACGCCAAGATACTTCAACATGGGTCTGACGGTCAGATTCTAATCTGATTTAGATTCTTTAAAGATAAAAAGAAAAAGCCCCGTCCCGATCAATCGAGATGGGGCTTTTTTTGTTTCCTAAAAAATATATGTCATCAGAATGACAAATTATAGAGTGGAATCATTCAAGGCTGCATATTCTTGCCAGAACTTGACCGCTTCCGCCCATTCCTCTGATGAATAATGGGCTTTTGTTCCCCCTTTGAGTTCTAATTGATTCCGCATCATGGTCACAGGACCCATGGGCAAATTCTCCACCCCTTCCGGAATGGCATGTATACTAATTAACTCCCAATCTGCATCTGTGGACTGCTCATCATTCTCCGCCAATACATTGTGACGGTATAAAATATATTCAACTCTTCCGGCATTTAGCGGTTTGCCATTTTTGGCCCGTGTTTGAATGTATGGCTCTTCACCTTCCTGACGACTCACTACCGATGAAATCAATTCTGTATTTTCATCAATCTTCACAAAAGGACATACAAACTGATTCACAAATTCATCGCTGCCTTTAATGATTCGGACACCATCACGATATCCTTCTTCAAATTTCCCATTCCCCATTTGGATCTGGGCATCTCTTGCCACATCTTCAAATGAAAGAGTAGTAGAATAGGTTTTACCACTCCCCTCAATTTGGCGTCTTACAAAATCATTTACAGCTACTTTTTCCATATTTATCCTATTTCGATTTTGGTGTAAAGAAAAAATTGTTCACATAAATGTTTCGATTAGGTCCTGTTTGATATGTCTCAATATCAAATTCATCTAAACTTGAAAAAGATTTTCCATCAAAAAAGCAGCCATCATAATTGAGATTTCTGAAATATTTAAACACATCATTTACATTTTCCGTTCCATTGTGACGTGCTTCACATTCGAGCATTACGACCGGCTTATATTGTGTTAAAGTTTCATATCCGCTTTTGAATACATCCAATTCATGTCCTTCCACATCACACTTGATTAAGTCAACAGCGGATAGATTGCTGCTAAAAATATATTCATCCAATGTTGTAGTATTCACAATAATCTCAGAATCGGAATGACCGATTGTCCTAATTAAGGACGCGCTTGGAGATGGTTTATCGCCGGGGACATTCATTACTGCATTTCCCTCTTTAGATGAGAATGCTAATGATTCCACATGAATATTTTTTATTGGCGCTTTCTTAGCAATCAAACTTAAATATGCATTTAATCTTGGTTGAGGTTCAAATGCAATGACGCGACCCAACTCCCCAACTCGATTGGACATCCAATAGGTATAAGCCCCTTTATGTGCACCAATATCCAAAACAGTTTGGCCTGGTTTTAAATGATTTAATAAAAAATAAATTTCCTGTTTTTCTGTTCGCAATCGATATCGCCAAGCCCGAACTACCCATCGCATATATTCTTTATTTATCATGGATTCGTTCATTTTTGCCATGGATATAGTTTTTTATTCCAGTTCAGGGCCTTATACTTTTTTAAAATCTTTATAGTTTCCTTTTCAGGGAGTGCTTCCATAGTCCCATATCGGCTGGAAACTGTTTCCGCCATAAAAAGAGAATTGATAATCGCTTCCTCTGTCGCCTCCACCGTGGCCATAAATAATCCGGACATGGCGCTATTTTTCATTTCTTCTCTTACTATCGATTTGTCTTTTACTAAGTGAGCTTTTGCTGTAGAAAAGATAATGGCATAATCGCCACTACCATTGGATGAATAAGCGCCAACACGACCGAAGGCATGATCTACACGCTTGGCCATTCGTTTCAGGTTTCTATTAGATAGAGGCGCATCGGTGGCAATTACAATCATGCAGGAGCCTTCATCTTCATCATATGGAATTTGGGATGCAAATGGCGATTTTTTTAGCTCACGTCCAACGGGGGCGCCGTTGACCATTAATGATCCGCCAAAGTTAGTCTGAACCAGTACGCCTAATGTATATCCGCCAGCCTCTTTAGGAAGTACACGGGAAGCAGTGCCGATTCCCCCTTTGAATCCCAATGCCCTTGTGCCGGTTCCTGCGCCCACTGAGCCTTCAGCAACAGGTCCGGTTTTTGCATTTCTGATCGCAGAGAAAACATGATTCTTGTTTACATGGCGTCCGCGGATATCATTAAGGCCGCTGTCATTAGTCTCACCCACAACAGGGTTGACAGATCGAATATTAGGATTTTCTGATATCATATAATCCACAATAGCATTGGCTACGAGAAATATATTCAATGTATTCGTAAGGCCAATCGGTGTTTCGATGGTGCCTAATTCTTCCACTTGGGTAAAGCCAAGCGCCTTCCCAAACCCATTGGTCACATGGACGGCGCCAATTACTTTATCATTGAATAAATTTCCACCATGGGGTTTAATGATAGTCACACCAGTCCGGACGCTATCCCCTTGAATAATTGTTTCATGGCCTACTTCTACGCCGGCCACATCGGTGATGGCATTCCATTTCCCAGTTTTAAAGAGACCAATCTCAAGTCCTATATCCCTGGGTCGATTTTTCTGGGCACTTAAAATAGTGACCATCAGATAAAAAGAGATGAGTATTAATTTTTTCATATCTAAAACTACAACATGATAAATGGATTTACTCGTATCTTTAAAGTGATTCAAATTAGAAGGTATGAAAGAAGGACTTGATATATGAGTGGTGAACTTGCCATTAAAAATTTTGAAATAGTAAATGACCTTTTATTGGTATCATTTTCAGATCAATCTGAAACCATGGTACCATTGCAGGTACTACGGGAACGTTGCCCCTGTGCTTCGTGTGAAGGCGAAACAGATGCGCTTGGGAATCTATATAAAGGTCCGGAACAAAAATTGACTGCTCTCAGCTTTCAAGTGAGCGGCATCCAGCCTGTGGGATATTATGGTATCCGCCCGTTTTGGAAGGATGGGCACAATACGGGCATTTATACAGGGGAAAAATTAAAAGCACTCTCTCAATAACCTATGTTTGATACTGTCATCATCGGTGCTGGGGTAATTGGTCTTTCTATAGCTCGAGCTCTAGCAGAACAGACGAATAAATCTGTTCTTGTCATCGAAAAAGAAGAATCTTACGGCAGGGGCATTTCCAGCCGGAACAGTGAAGTGATTCATTCTGGGATATATTATGATCCCCATTCGCTGAAAGCAAAATACTGTACTGAAGGACGGGACCTACTCTACGATTTTTGTAAAATGGAAAATGTGTGGCATAATCCCTGTGGAAAGCTTGTGGTCGGGCACAGTCACCAAGAGGCTGAATTGAATTCGCTTTATCAAAATGGGTTGGCCAATGACGTTCCAAATATCAATATTATCAAGCAGCAGGATATTCAAAAAATGGAACCCCACATTGAGGCGGACTTTGCACTTCATGTGGAATGTACGGGGATCATTTCTGCCCACGAACTTATGACGGCGTTTTACCGCATTTCTCAAAGTAGTGATCATGATTATTTATTTAAATCCCGTGTGGTTGGTGCCAACGCTGCCAGCAACGGATATATTTTAGATATTGAGAATGCCGATGGTGAAATTGAACAGGTTGAATGCAGTTGGGTCATCAATGCATCCGGATTGGAAAGTGATCTCATTGCCCAAATGATGGGAGGCAATTTCCCTTCTTTAAGATTTTCGAAAGGGTGTTATTATAAACTGGCATCTCAATGGCGGAATGCGTTTAACCATTTAATCTATCCCCTCCCGGACAAGGCCCATGGTTCATTGGGTATCCATTTAAGTTTTGACGAAACCCAGACCGTAAAACTGGGGCCTAGCGCCCATTGGGTGGATGGGAGAACAGAAGATTATCATGTAAAATCTATTCTCTTAGATCAATTTTATAATGAAGGCAAACGGTATATTAAAGGATTGGAAAAAGACCATTTATCCCCGGATTATGCAGGCATCCGCCCGAAAATATGGACAGATGACAACCCCATGCCTGATTTCTACATCTCTCATGAAACGGAAAAAGGATTTCCGGGATGGGTCAATTTAATTGGTGTTGAATCGCCGGGGCTCACCGCATCCATTTCCATCGGCAATGATGTGGCAAATCAGATTATTTAAATTCTAATTGCCGCCAGGCTTCGTAGGCCACCACCGCCACTGCATTGGCCAGATTTAAACTCCGCCCAGATTTTCGCATGGGCATAAAGATGGATATATATTTTTCTCTGATTTCTTTCGGTAAACCTCGGCTCTCAGGACCAAAAAGAAATGCATCGCCCCTTTTATATTTTGGGTTTGTATAATTGATCGTGCCCTTTGTGGTGACAGAATAAACCGACTTTGGAGAAAGTTGATTTAAACAGTCATCCAAAGATTCCCATACATTAAAGTCCGTTCGTTTCATATAATCCATGCCAGCACGCTTCAGACTTTTCTCATCCAGTGAAAATCCCAATGGTTTGATTAAATGAAGTTCAAAACCAGTATTGACGGACAAGCGGATGATGTTCCCTGTATTGGGTGGAATTTCCGGCTCAAATAGAATGATATGAAACATGGGCATCCCCAAAGTTATGGGTAAAATTGATATCCTTATATTTTTTTCTCAGAATATCCACAGCGTTAGAGATTCGATCC
>DKLW01000040.1:0-25206 GCA_002455835.1 Fidelibacterota bacterium UBA6630
ATGATTATTGATGATTATTCAATTACTTTTGATGAACTTGTGAATTATAAGCTGTCGACCCGTATAGAGTTTGCAGATCGTATTTTAGATGATTTGTTTGAAGCGATTGAATCCTATGGATCTTCAAAAGCAAAGAGAGCAAAAAGTATATTAATAGATTGGGATAGAAATGCTGATGCCAAAAGTACGGGAATGCTCCTTTTCTATACTTGGGCGAAAAAATTTGGCATTTCAAATCAAATGAATTATTCAACTAAGTGGGATATCAATGAACCTCATAGGACCCCTGATGGATTTGCGAATCCAAAAAGAGCAGTAAATCTGTTTGAACAAGCAATAAATGAAATAGAAGATAATTTTGGGAGACTGGATATTCCATGGGGAGATTATTATCGTATCCGTTACAATGGGATTGATTTACCGGCAAATGGAGTTGATGGTGAACTAGGTGTGTTTCGAGTGGCTTGGCCGGATAAATTCGATAAAAAAAATATGTTTGTTGGTGGTGGTGACTCCTGGGTTTCTGTAATTGAATTTGGTGATAAAATAAAAGCGAAAGCACTCCTAAGCTATGGTAATTCTACCCAAAAGGATTCGCCTAATAATGGAGACCAATTAAAACTTTTTTCAATTAAGGAATTAAGAGATGTATGGTTTTATCCCACTGATGTCAAAGCAAATACCGTTAGAACTGAACGTAAGATAGGGGATTCTTTTGTTGAAAATTAAATTTGCATTTATTGGGCTTCTGATCCTCAATATATTAATTGCCGAAGAAATAAAATATGAAGACTTATTGAATAAGAAATGGCTGCTATCAAATTATATTATTGGATCCAGAGAGTTACCTATTGAGAAAAAAAGAAAAAAAGATTACTATATTTTAAAAGAGAACAATCAGAAAGAAGAGAGGTTGTTTGGTGAAAAGGTTGTAGGAACATGGGAGTATCTACCCCATGGAAAGTTCATTATGTTCTACAGTGCCGATAAGGAAATCTATGTGCCGGCCCGGATTAGGTTACTTAATTCAACCGAATTACATCTATCTATTTTTGATATTAATTCCATGCGCTTAATTACCCTAGTTTACCGTTCAAAATAATCAGGGATATAATTTATTGAGAAGGTACGATGTAGACTGGTTGCGCGTATTGGCGTTGGGCCTACTAATCATTTATCATTCAGTAGTGAGTTTCCAGCCTTGGGGGCATTTAATCGCATTTCCTGTAAATAAGGATGCCCTTGAATATTTATGGATCATTATGGCTGCAATGAATATTTGGCGTATCCCAATTCTATTTATTATTTCAGGAATGGGTCTTGGTTTTGCAATAAAAAGGCGAAACTGGAAGATGTTATTAAAAGACCGTTCCATTAGAATATTGGTGCCTTACATATTCGGATTTTTAGCTATCGGTCCTCTCAATCTGGTTCTTTCTTTTATTTTCTATGGTGATAATGCCCTCGTTTATATACCAAACCCAGGCCACTTGTGGTTTCTCGGGAATATTTATTTTTATGTTTTGATTACCCTAGCGGGACTTGTCTATTTATATAACAAACCCAATAATGTTCTACTTCGATTCTTAGAAGCTGCATTTAAAAAGCCGTTTGGAATCTATATTTTGGCATTACCATTTTTACTCGAAGCATGGATTGTGGCTCCAAAAGATTACCCAAGCTATGCCGATACTGAACATGGATTTTGGCTGGGTTTAATATGTTTTATTTGCGGGTTTATTTTTATTGCTCTAAAGGATATATTTTGGATTGCTGTAGAACGCGTTCGCAGGTGGGCCATAGGGGCTGCAATATTATTATATATTGTTCGGTTTTTATTATTTGAATTGGAAGGCCCAAGTATTTTAATTGCCGTGGAGTCATTCAATTGGATGATTGGGATTCTAGGATTTAGTTCGCGTTACTTAAACAAACAGTCTAAATTACTTCAGTATCTTAGTCGCGCCGTATATCCAGTGTATATAATACATATGCCAATCCAGTTCCTCGCCTCAATATATATTTTTGATCTTCACATCCCAGCCATATTAAAATTGATAACTCTAATTCTGTCTACAGTAGGAGGAAGTCTATTGATCTATCATTTTTTATTAAGTCGGATTGGAACAATAGGTATCCTGTTTGGTATCATACAAACCAAACAGAATTAGATTCATGAACCAGGCACTAAGATGAGAATTATTTTTCTCGCCATATTATTTATCTCAAATTTATTTTCACAAAATAATTTTATCGTAAAAGGATATATCAGTGATAAGAATTCTGGTAAACCTTTAGCAGGTGCCAATGTTTTTGATTCAAAGTCAGAGGTAGGAACGTCTTCAAATATTGAAGGTGAATATTCATTAACATTACCAGAGGGTTCTCATACAATAAAAATAACTTATATCGGTTATACTACTGTACAGAGTGAAATAAAATTAAGCGAAAATATTATATTGAACTTTATAATGGAACCGGATCCAATATCCATGAAGACCATCGATGTTTCGGGTATTGCGCCTGACCACAATGTAAAGTCAACAGAAATCAGTGTTGAACGATTGAGTATTCGTCAGGTTGAACAAATACCCATCGTTATGGGTGAAACAGATATAATGAAAACAATACAACTTCTACCTGGTATCACAAGTATTGCTGAAGGCCGTAGTGGATATATTGTTAGAGGTAGTGGGATTGATCAGAACCTCATCCTAATGGATGGTATGCCAATTTATTACTCTTCGCACATGCAGGGATTGTACTCCGTTTTTAATTCAGAGGCCGTTAAAGGATTAACTATTTATAAGGGAGGTGTTCCAGCTCGTTTTGGAGGTAGGGGTGCATCAGTCTTAGATGTGCAAATGAGAGATGGAAATATCGAAAATTTTCGAGGCAGCGGAAGTGCAGGACTTATTACGTCAAAATTTTCAATAGAAGCACCAATAATTAAAAATAAGTTCTCCATATTTCTATCAGGAAGATCTACAAGGCTTAGTGGTGGTAGTTTATATGATAAAATAAATGACGGTACTCAAACAGGTGGTCGTTTAAATAGTGATAAAGGTGGTAGCGGAAAAAATAGCGGAGGAAAAGGCGAGAGTAGTGAGAGTGATGATTTTCGATTTTTCGCACCTAATGAAAGCTGGTTTGACCTTAATGGGAAGGCCATATATCATATCAATGAAAAACAAAACTTGAATTTATCATTCTACATTGGAAGGGATAGTGCATATACAGTGGGGTTCACTGAATGGGGCAACAGTGCAGCATTATTTCGCTGGGAAAATCGTTTTGCAAATAAATGGTTATCAAACACTTCGCTGATCTATAGCCGGTATTATACAGCAAATATATCCGGGATTTATCATTTTCATTCTGGAATAAGTACACAAATTATCAAGCAGGAATTTTCATTTTTTCCAAATGTGAATAATGAAATCAGGTTTGGTTTA
This sequence comes from Fidelibacterota bacterium UBA6630, assembly GCA_002455835.1. Taxonomy (GTDB): domain Bacteria; phylum Fidelibacterota; class Marinisomatia; order Marinisomatales; family TCS55; genus TCS55. The sequence continues at coordinate 3,456 of DKLW01000040.1, forward strand.
ACCTCAGAATATCAAGATTATAATCATGGTTCTTTAGAAGATGCGACACAGGATGATGGAGGTAAGTTCATGCCGGGCATGCAAGGTCTCGAAAGTGCACTGTATATAGAAAACGATCAAAAAATAAATGATAGAATTTCTTTATACTATGGAATTCGGAATTCATTTTATCATCAATTAGGACCGGGAGATCGATTTACTTATGATGAGGTAAGTAATGAACCCATCGAAGCGGAGTCCTTTCCTGGTAAAACAGATATTATGTCTTATTATAGTAGTTTAGAGCCTCGGTTAGCGATGACCTATCTTTTGTCAGAACAGAACTCATTTAAACTATCCTATAACCGTAATGCCCAATATCTTCGGTTAATGTCTTTAGGTGCAGAAATTGAATGGTATGATATTTGGATGCCGACGACAAAAAATATAAAGCCTATGCTCACAGACCAATTTGCTATGGGATATTTTCATAATTTTTATAATAACAAAATAAAAGTTTCTGCTGAAGCGTATTATAAAATATTAAATGGTGCGGCCGACTTTGAGGATGGTTTACATAATTATTTAGTTGATAACCTTGAAGCATATGTTGCGACTGGGCAAGGGTTAGCATATGGTTTTGAAACATCTATTGAAAAACCAACTGGTAAGTTTACTGGCAGGTTAAGTTACAATTATGGTAAAAGTGATTATAAAATTGATGTAATTAATCAAGGGAGATGGTATCCGTATCGTTTTGATAAAACTCATAGTCTTACCATGCTTTCTAATTTACAACTTACTAGTAATCTTTCAGTATCGAGCACTTTTTTGTACTCAACAGGTCGCCCTGTAACTCTTCCTGAAGGTTATTATCATATCAGCGGTATTCCGTTCCCCTATTGGGAAGGAAGAAATAAGTATCGTTTACCGGACTATCATCGACTAGATGTAGGTATTAAATATTCTCCAGATTTATTTAAGCGCTGGACAGGAGGGCTAAAGACCACAATCGATATCGCTCTATATAATGTTTATAATCGAAGAAATATTCATACGGTAAGATATATTAATGGAGATAATAATTTATTTCAGCAAATTGGGCAAAGCACCTATGGTTTTATGCCAAGTATAAATATAAATGTTGAGTTTTAAACAATGAGAATGGATCGTTTTTTATTTGCATTCTTTATGTTTTTTATCGCCTGTGATGGGTTTCATGAGGAAATGGTGCCAGTCGATATTAATGTTGAGGATATTGAAACCGTTTTAGTTATTAATGGTGAGATAGAGGAGGACCAAATAGCTTGGGTTCAAATTAGTTATTCTGAAGATATAAACGCACCTGCCAATACACCAATTAATTATGAAAAAAATGCTTCTGTTTCTATAAGTACTGGAGGTGGATCATCCGAAAATATGACGCATGCTGGGAATGGTATTTATGTTGGCAGTAATATCAAAGGGATAGTCGGAGAAATTTATACAATGAACGTAGAAATAGGTTCACAAAGCTATACTGCAAATTCAACGATGCTTAAACCGCGGGGCTACCAGGGGGCCTGGGTATATCAACTAGGTTCAAATGGTAATGGAAAAGATTCTAGTGGAAAGGATGGAGCTAGTAAATATTCTGATGAGTGGATCATTAATGATCCTTCTGCAACTCGTAACCGTTATCTTTTTGAATGGTGGGCAAATGGGGTTCATTATGTTAGACAAGATTGGGCAATAGATGATAATCGTGTTGTAAATGCAAATGAAGGGTTAAAGCTATTTACAGTCACATTAGATCCACTGCCAAATCAATATATTAAGCATCGAACAGCAGAAATTGATAAGATTACATATGATTATTACAATATGTATGAAAAAATTGCAAGAGGTTTGGTTAGTGTAGCTTCTCAAACACCCTATAACCCCGTTTCTAATTTTGGTCAAGGTACCATTGGTAATTTTCGTGCCGTAGCTTTTTCAACAGCAATCTTATTAACGCCACCAGATATTTTTATCATTCCCCAAGATAAACAAAACGTATTAGCATTTGAGCCCAATTCTTATTTTAAAAAATATAATTTATTTTGGAGCAATGCTTCGGGTGTAAATGAAAATTCAAATGTTATATCAGATATAAGGTTAAGCATAACGCAAAATGAAATTAATTTTATCGTAGATAATATTCTTGACAATGCATCAACGTACTATTACCGTTTACAGGTAGAAGATGGAGATGGAAATCTTTCAATATTATCACAAGAAGTAAGCGCTTCCCCCGATCCAAATACTCCCGCAGATACCACATCAATTACCATCGGTAATATTCCTACAAATGTTGTTGCTACTGCAGGTAATGGGCAGATTACAATTTCATGGACACCAGCTATCGGTAGTAATTTGGTACATGGATTATATTGGAACAATCAGCAAGGTATTACATTAACAAATACTGGAAAAAATAATGCATTTTGGAATATTAAATCACCGTATAATCATAAAGGGCTTGATCGTGGTAAAACCTATTATTATCGGGTTGCAGTTTGGGATGGATCAAAAATCCGATTATCTAAAGAAGTGAGTGCAAAACCAAAATAAAAATTTAACTATTTAGCAGGATAATGCATCTAATAGAGCAAACAACAAACTCATAACTATCCAAAAAGGAAATATAATGAAAAAATTACTTTTACCAATCTTAACCTTGTTTCTGGTTTCCACTGGATGTGAGAATACAATGCGAGATAGCGCTGTTGATTTAGATAGCGCTGAATTACAAGATTTCTCATCCGAACTGGTATCAGACCTAGGATTAAGTAAATCTTCTAGTGATGAGCTGAATGGTGTTCTGAATCGCCATGGAAGCAGGGGAAAACACCGTTCACCTGGATTTCTATGGAAGGTTGCTGGTGATCTGGCTATTAATCTAAGCGATGAAGAAAAGGCCCGTCTATTTGAGAAGATGGATGAAAAGGATGTCCCTCTTTTTAGCGGTGGAATGAAGAAAGGCGGTAATGGCAAAAATGGTAAAAAAGGCCGTAATGATATTCATGGCATTATGAATGTATTAACGGATGACCAGAAAGCTACTTTGAAAGAAATTATGGCATCTTACAAAGAACAATTTAAAGTTATCCATGACCAAGTTAAAGATGGATCATTAACAAAGGATGATGCTAGGTCGCAGATGGAGGCTATAAAAGATGCCATGAAAGCCGAAATCGATGATTTACTAACTGATGAACAAAAAGAACAGATAGAACAGAATAAGGCAGATCGAGAAGTAAAGCGCCGAGCTTATCGAGATTCCTCTAAAGCTGTGATGGTGAAAGTGCTGGGAATGAGTTCAGATCAGGTTGCATCTGTTGATGCCATTAATAACGAAGCGCGTGAAGCAGCTAAAAGTTTATTTGAACAGGTAAAGAATGGTAACTTGGATAAAGAATCATTTCGTACAGCTTTAAAGAATTTATTTTCAGAAAAGAATGAAAAACTGGAAGCATTGTTTACAGCTGGCCAACTTGAGATTATCAAGATCCATAAAGCCCTCGAACTGCGGATGAAAAAGCACCGTGGCGTTAAAGGGGAAAAAAGCGGTCGAAAAGGTAAAAAAGGAGGCCGAAAAGGCGGTAAAGGATAATTCGCGAATATATTTCTAAATTTAAAAGAGCCGTTCCTGAGAATTTGGTACGGCCCTTTATTATTTTTGTAATATTATTTAACTTCTGTGCGATCATACTGTCAAAATTGGAGACAGATTAATAATTAGGGTAAAGGTATCCTTATGAAAAAATCAACTTACTTTCTTGCGCTTATCTTTTTTGCGACCATGGGTTGCGAAGGACTGAACAAAGATGAGGTAGTGCACTTGGATGATGAGGAACTACAAGCATTCTCTGACGGGTTGGATGCGGATGTAGGCCTCACTACCAGCAGCATCAACGCACTCAATTCTGCCTTAAATAAACACGGCAAGGATGGTAAACATCGCCGTGATCCAGGATTCCTCTGGAAAGTTGCAGCTGAAATGCAGGGCAAACTCTCCGATGAAGAAAAAGCACGCCTCTTTAAATGGATGAATGAAAATTCGGTGCCATATTTATTCGGTGGTGGTATGGATAGAAAAGGTCACGGCGGCCCAAAGAATGGTCAAGGCGATATGGATCTCAGGTTAATCTTTGATGTACTGGATGATAATCAGAAAGAAGCCTTGAAAACCATTATGGACTCGTACGGTAAACAAATGCGAGCAATAATGGAAGAGGTTAGAGCTGGTACTAAGGATAAGGATACAGCCAGAGTGGAATTGGAAGCTTTGGACGAAGCTATGAAATCTGAAATTGACGATCTTCTTTCTGATGAACAAAAGCAGAAGATTGAAGAACTCAAGGCCGAGATGAAACAGAAAATGGCTGAAGCGATGCAAGCCGCCCATCAAGCTATGGTGGATGCATTAGATATGACTGCTGGACAAGAGGCGGGTTTAAAAACAATTAATGAAGAAACCAATGAAACGGTCAAAGAATATTTGCAACAGTCCAAAGAATCAGGATTGGATCGCAAAGAGGTCCATGAAGGATTGAAATCAATAATGGCTGATCGAAATGCCAAGATTGAAGCATTATTCACCGAAAAGCAAACGGAGATAATTAAGATTTTCACCGTTCTGGGAATGCAATATGACCGTCACTGCGGTGATAAAAAAGATCGAGATGGAAAAGAGGGGGACGGAAGAAAAGGTTAAGGACAGTTGCCTTTTTTCAATTTACTTTTAATGAGGCTGTTTCAACAATGAGGCAGCCTCTTTTTTTTGAATTTATTTTTTAACTATTTAAGGTCAACCTTAGTCTAATTAGCAAATGCATGAAAACAGACAACGAATTGATAAAGGAATTTCAGGATGGCAATGAGGCTGCATTTGATCAATTGGTTAAGCGTCATCTTCCTGAAACATTTGGATTTTTTTTCAAATTCACAGCGGATGAAATTGAAGCTGAAGACCTGGCTCAAGATGTTTTCATTAAAATGTTCAAAGCACTTAAAAACTTTCGATTTGAATCAGAATTCAAAACATACTTATTCCGGGCAAACATTAATATGTCCAATTCCTATCTCCGGCGAAACAAGTGGCGAAACCTACTCCATTTGGACCAAATACCAGAATCGAGTTATATGGACACCAGCCATGAAGATGAATGGCGTCGAAAAGAATTGTGGGATGCGGTGGCAATCCTACCTTCCCGCCAAAGGATGGTCATAACCATGCGTATTGCCCAAGAAATGCCCTACAGAGAAATTTCTAAAATTATGGGTATCAGTGAAAATTCGGCGAAAGTGAACTATTACCACGCCGTAAAAACATTAAAAGATTTTTTTGAAGACTAAATCATGAATATTGAAAATAGATTCCAACAGATTAAACAGGCTGATTTCTCATCTCCGGATGGTGATGTATTCATAGCCAAACTTCATGGTGAACGGCAGCGTCGTTATCAAAAGAAAGTTGGCTTCATGAATGGGGTCGCCGCTACAGCTTTGGTGGCTGTATTTGGTATTGCATCATTTAGCCAACTTACGGATGACCCTACTGTTTATAGATCCACTGATCTCTATGCTATGGAAGTAATGGATTCAGAAACGGAAGCCTATGTATATGAATTGGCCGACTACCTTGTAAGTACCAGCGATGATATCTGGGAAACCATGGCCTTTTTAGATGATATTCAATTTGAACCTGTAGTTGCTATGTCTAATGGAGGAACACTATGAAAAGAATCGCTACAATTTTAACCTTATCGATCACATGCGGATTGCTTATAGCCCAACCGGGGATGCCGAAAGGTCCCGGTGGCCAATACGGTGAACGTATGGAAATGATGATGATCTGGAAACTCACGGATTATTTAGAGCTGAATGAAGATCAGGCAGAACAGTTATTTCCCAAAATGCGAAATCACCGAAAAGAAGTAGAAAAACTACGAAAAGCAGAGATGGAATTTTGGAAACCCCTGAAAGAGAAAATGGCGGATGGAAACGAGTTGACCAAAAAGGATATGGATAAAGTCCTGAAACACCTTTCATCCATGGAGGGGGAAAAAAGTAAAGCGCGGATAGAATTTGTAAAGAGTACTAGTGATTTTCTAAACCCAACTCAGCAGGTCAAATTATTAACCTTTGAGGGCATGATGCGGAACGAAGCTCAGAAACGAATTAAAGACCGATATCGTCCTGGACCTCCGGGAAATAAACAAAAAAGAAAACGAAGATTTTAGACTGTAAATAGAGTCTCCTAAGAAAAACCCCATTTTGATGAATCAGGATGGGGTTTTTTGTTTATATCATTCTCCATTATCATTTTAATTTGCAACCTCAAAATTTAAGAGAAACATGACAAAGATATATAATTTTAGTGCCGGTCCGGCGGTTTTAAATCAATCTGTTCTGGATGCCACTGCCCGTGCTGCTGAGGATTTTAATGGCCATGGTATGAGCCTCATGGAAATGAGTCATCGATCCCAGCCGGTGATGGAAATGGTGGCAGAAACAGAATCACTCGTACGTGAATTATTGTATGTGCCTAATGGATATCACGTTCTGTTTTTACAGGGAGGCGCTTCACTTCAATTTTCCATGATTCCCATGAATATATTAGACGAAGGGCAAATAGCAGACTATACAGATACAGGCGCATGGTCTGCCAAAGCCATCAAAGAGGCCCAATTATATGGGTATGTGAATGTGGCATGTTCCTCTAAAGAATCAGTATATAATCATATCCCGAAAAACTTATCTCAAAGTGAGAATGCTGTGTATCTCCACGTGACCAGCAATAATACAATATATGGGACGCAGTGGAAAACATTCCCATCACCTCTGAATCCCAATGGATATTTGGTGGCGGACATGTCTTCTGATATTTTCAGCCGGCCTATTGATGTGTCTCAATTTGGAGTGATTTATGCCGGCGCCCAGAAAAATATGGGTCCCGCAGGGGTGACGCTGGTGATTATACGAGACGATATTTTAGGGAAGGTGGATCGCCTCATCCCTACCATGATGAATTACCAAACCCACATTGATAAAGGATCTATGTTTAACACGCCGCCGGTTATGTCTATATATGCGGTGAATCGTACTTTAGGCTGGCTCAAGAAGAATGGGCGTATAGATGCCATGGCAAGGCAGAATGAACGGAAAGCCAAAAAGCTCTATGATGAAATTAAGCGAAATCCACTATTCACTAGTCCGATTCCGGAAGAAGATCGGTCTCTCATGAACGTCCCCTTTGTATTTGCGAAAGGGGGAGATGAGGAGGACTTTTTAGATTATTGCGATGTCCGTGGACTGAAAACTTTAAAAGGCCATCGTTCTGTGGGTGGATTCAGAGCTTCAATCTATAATGCTATGCCTGAAGCGGGTGTGGATGCCTTGATTGAAGTAATGCGAGCGTATAATAAATAGTTCTATTATACTGGAAAATTCGTAGAAAACAATTTGCATTCATTTTTATCAGCACTAAGCCGAATGATTTTTTCAAATGAAAGGCCCAATTTTTCTAATAACTTAATTGATGCTTCATTATCAGGCGATGTAATGGCCATGATTCGCTTGAATCCAAATCGATTTTGACCATCTTTTATGGCAGCTTCGGCCGCCTCAAAAGTATATCCGTTTCTACGATAGGAGGGGAGCATGGCGAAACCAATATCCGGGCCATCTAAATTGTCTCGCTTCAGGAGCCCGCAGATGCCGATGGCTGTACCGTCTTTCAACTGGACCAAATAGAGTCCGTGGCCATGTCCAGCATAACTTGCTCGAGGTCCTGATTCGATAAATTGTTGTGCATCCGTTTCGGTGCGGATACCACGATCGCTGATATACTTTATAAAATCCGGATCGTTATAAAGCTCAAGTATGAAGGATAAATCTTTAGAAGAAAGTTCGGATATAATTAAACGCTCTGTTTCAATCATCACCAAAAATTATTCGTCCCAGATTGTACCTTCTTTTTTCAGCTTATTGATTTTGGGCGCAATCACAAACGTGCAGTAAGGCACATTGGGGTTGTTGCGAAAATAATCCTGATGATAAACCTCAGCTTTATAGAATGTATCCAATGGTTTTACTTCGGTGGTAATCGGGTCCTCAAACATATCTTTCGCGTTAAGAATGGCCGATTCAGCAGATAATTGTTGACCTTTGCCTTGATAGTAAATGGTAGATCGATATTGAGTGCCGTAATCATTGCCCTGCCGATTTAAAGTGGTTGGATCGTGGGCCTTCCAAAAGACTTCTAAAATTTCATCATAGGTAATGATGTCAGGGTCGAAATGAATTTCACACACTTCAGCATGGCCGCTGTTACCAGAGGTGACTTCTTGATAAGTGGGGTTCTTTTTATGTCCGCCTGCATAACCGGATATCACTTCTTTCACGCCTTCGACTCGTTCGAATACAGCTTCTACACACCAAAAACATCCACCGCCTAAAACGGCCACTTCTAATTCTTGTTTTGCCATAGATTTTGTCCCTTTGTTTTGGCCGAACCCCAATGTGCTTAAAAGGATGGCCATAATGATTATTCTTGAATTCATTCGAATTGAGTGACTCCTAAATTATTTATAGAAGTGAACGCAATGCATCCATTTTCGTTCCAAGTGGTGTGATGCAAGACACTTCAATGTAGAGACAGGGTATGTCGTATCTCAACTATATAAAATATTAAAAACCTTTGGTAGAAGCAAAGCATGCCTAACTACTATGTTTAACTATAATTCTTTTATATCTTTGTGGAGAGTGGTGAGCATCTCTTTAGCATCACCAAAAACCATAACCGTATTATCGAATCCGAATAGTTCGTTTTGAATGCCGGCAAAACCGGGATTCATGGTTCGTTTATTCACGATAACCGTTCGAGATTTATCCACATCTAAAATGGGCATACCATAAATAGGGCTAGAGGTGTCATAACGAGCAGCCGGATTTACCACATCATTCGCGCCCAAGACGATGGTCACATCGCAATCCTCAAACTCAGGATTAATTTCATCTAGATCTTTTAATAGTTCATAAGGCACATTGGCTTCAGCCAAAAGTACATTCATATGCCCGGGCATCCGTCCGGCAACAGGATGGATGGCATAGAACACCTTCTTCCCCATGGATTCTAATTGTTCTGCCACTTCACGAACCGCATGTTGGGCTTGAGCTACGGCTAATCCGTATCCAGGCACGACAATTACTTTGTCCGCAGCATCCAAAATCATTGCGACTTCTTCAGTGGTAGATGATTTGATACTGATTTGTTTTGCTTCTCCGCCTCCGGAATCCTGTTCAAGTCCTACCGCACCAAAAATTACATTGGCCAAGGATCGGTTCATTCCTTTACACATAATATTCGTAAGAATGAGTCCAGAAGCACCCACCAATGCTCCAGAAATGATTAACCCATTATTCATGAGAACAAATCCAGTTGCAGCAGCAGCCAGTCCTGAGTAGGAATTTAATAAAGAAATTACCACAGGCATATCTGCGCCACCGATTGGTATTGTCAATGTGATGCCTAAAATGGCTGCGATCAGGATGATGCCATAAAACATATTCATTTCTTGTCCACCGCTCATGGTCACATATGCGCCCATGGATAGCAGGGAAAGTGCGAGCAATCCATTAATGATTTGCTGTCCAGGGAAGACAATGGGCTGACCATTCACAAATCCTTGTAGTTTTCCAAAAGCAATAAAACTACCGGTCAATGTGAGTGTCCCTACAAAAATGGATAAAATGATTGTCCCGGTAAGAAAAGTGGTTTGTTCAGCCGTTCCATATTTATTGAAGAATTCGGCAGCTGCAACGAGGGCTGAGGCACCACCTCCAAACCCGTTGAAGATGGCCACCATTTGTGGCATTTGAGTCATCTCAACGCGGATAGCAAATGTGGCGCCAATGATTGCACCGATAATCATACCAATGGTAATCAGTTTAAAATCAAGGAGATCAAATGATATTACAGTAGCGATAATGGCAATAAGCATTCCTACAGATGCGATGGTATTTCCAATGCGGGCCGTTTTAGGTGAACTGAGTTTTTTAATCCCTAAAATGAATAGAACTGCCGCAAGAACGTAGGCTAGGTTTGTGTATTCCATAACCCTACTTCCGCTTAAACATTTTGAGCATACGGTCGGTGACCATAAAACCGCCCACACAGTTGATGGTAGCAAAGATGACTGCAATCAATCCCAACCATGTTCCGATTTCACCACCCACTTTTGTAGCGATGATGGCCCCCACAATGGCAATCCCAGAGATGGCATTGGAACCAGACATCAAAGGCGTATGTAGCGTGGGGGGCACTTTAGTGATAATTTCAAATCCGACAAATATTGCCAGAATAAAAACAGTTAAAATATTAATCATATCCATAATAAATCCTTAGGCGTTCACCGCTTTGCGGGTGGGTTCATGGGTGATTTTACCCTGATGGGTAAACATGGCGCCGGAGATAATTTCATCATCCATATCTAAATTAAGTTCGCCATCCTTTACCATGTATGTAACAAAGGTGGATACATTTTTCGCATAAAGCTGTGAAGCGTGAACCTGCATGGATGAAGGCAAATTTAGTGTACCATCAATTTTAACACCATTGTGTTCAATGACTTCTCCCCCTTGGGTTAGCTCGCAGTTACCACCGTTTTCAGCGGCAAGATCAATAATAGCTGATCCGGGCTTCATCCCATTCACCATATCGGTGGGTATCAGGAGAGGAGCAGGTCGTCCCGGAATCAATGCAGTGGTGATGACCAGATCAGACTTGGCAATATGCTGTTTAATCAATTCTTGTTGACGCTGTTTATAATCATCAGATGTTTCTTTGGCATATCCGCCTTCGCCCACGCCATCATCAACGTCCGAATCTACTTCAACAAATTTTGCGCCAAGGGATTCCACCTGTTCTTTCACTTCAGGGCGGACATCGAATGCTTCCACTTGAGCGCCCAACCGTTTCGCCGTTGCAATGGCTTGAAGTCCAGCCACACCGGCACCGAGAATCATAACTTTTGCTGGTGGTATAGTTCCCGCAGCTGTCATCAGTAATGGCATATATACAGGGAGGTGCGCCGCACCAATCAATACTGATTTATATCCCGCAATATTGGCTTGAGAACTAAGGGCATCCATGCTTTGGGCCAAGGTGGTCCGTGGAATGAGGTGCATAGAAAAGCCTGTTATATTCTTATTCGTTAATGCTTTCACTTGTTTAATTTCTCGCGTGGTTTGGAATAGGGAAACAAATGCAGCTCCGTTTGGAATGAGATCCATTTCCTCTATGGTGGGAGAGGCGACTTTTAAAATAATATGTGCATTATCAGATGTGGCCGCCGCATCGACACAAATTTCTGCACCGGCATTTTGATAATCCTGATCCGGATAATGGGAAGCATCACCAGCACCGGTTTGAACACGAACGGTCAATCCGCTTTTAATCAGTTCTTTTACCGTTTGGGGGGTAGCAGACACCCGGTTTTCTCCGGCTGTGGTCTCCTTCAAAATAGCTGCGATCATATGTAAATCCTGTAAATAACTCCTAAAACAGCCCACAAATTTAGAACATTATTACCCAACTTTTCTCAATTTGATTTCAGGATTTTTACTATCAGAATTCATGACTAATTTTAATACCATGTCCTTTCGACTCATTCTACTATTGAGCCTGATATTATTTTCAGGGTGCGCCTCCCATTCGAGGGTTATAGACCGCTATGCCAACAATGCAAAAAAAACAATCGAAATCGTAAATGGAAAAGGGGAAGGCGCCAAAGTCACCAAACGTATCTCCTATTATAATAATGGCCGCATGCGATCTGAATTATTGATAAATAATGAAATGCCAAATGGAAGGGCTACTTATTATCATCCCAATGGAGCGATTTATATAAAGGGGAAACATGTAAACGGATTGCGTGACGGCAAGTGGATATGGACTAATACCCATAGGATGATCGATTCAACGCACACGTTTAAGAATGGAAAATTAGATGGGAAAACATTTTATTATTTGAACGGCGAATTGATAGAATTTCGTACATATTTGGGAGGGAATCGTCATGGAGAATTTAAAGAATTTTATCCAAGTGGCAGTAAAAAGGTCATCGGTAAATATATCAAAAACCTACCTGATGAAACATGGACATGGTATAATGAAGATAAATCCAAATCTAGATCCGTCTCATTCTCAAAAGGTCTGAAACACGGTAATTTTAAAATATGGGACGACAGTCAATTGGTCCTAACTGGACAATTTGCCTCAGACCAAAGAACGGGCATTTGGAAATGGGGCAGAAATAAAAAAGAACTGGACTCATTGGCTACATACTCGGCAGGTGTTCTCAATGGGGCGTTCAAAGCATGGCACTCAAATGAAAAGCCATCCATATTTGGCAGGTATACCCAAGGTAAAAAAGATAGTCAATGGAAATGGTGGGCTGAAGAAGGAGTTTTAGACTCATCTAAAACATTTGTTAATGGTCAATTAAATGGTCTGTCAGAATTTTATTATAAGAATGAACAACTAAAGTCATGGGTCCAATACCAATTGGGAAAGTACAACGGGGAATCCATTTTGTATTTTCCATCGGGTGAAATACAATCCAAGACTACCTTTCAAATGGGGATAAAAAATGGCCCCTATGAAATTTGGCATTCCGGCGATCAACCAGAAGAAAAAGGGCAATATAGCGATGATAAACCCCATGGCAAAATCCAGAGATGGTATCCGAATGGGGAACCCTCATCTATGGCAAATTATACACAGGGAAAATTAGATAGCCTCACTCAGATCTTCACCTTATCTGGAAATATAAAAAAGGAAATATTTTATGAGGATGGAAATGAAAATGCCCGGATGGAATATCATGATAATGGGCGGATTAAACGTGTCCTGATTTTTTCTGATAAGGAAATGCAATATGAAAGAAAGTGGAATCATTTGGGCATTGAGGAGACTGATGAAGCATACATTTTTGGAACAAACATAGACAGTGAATTTTATCTTTCCGGATTTTTAAAATATGAATGCATTTATAAAAATGGCCAAAAGCATGGCATGGAGTGGTGGTTGGATGAAAATAGCAATCCAACCCAGATAAATCTATATTTGTATGGAAGAAAAGTAGTTCGCCATGAAATTGCTTATGAAACCACTGAGTAAAGAATCTCAAATCGTGTAATTTCCCTGCCTTATGTTAGAATTTTTACAATCATATCTTAAAACATTGGCCTTTATAGACCAATGGCTGTTTCCATCCATAATCGTTATTATCGGTGTTGTTGCGGGGTGGATTTTTAAAAAATTCATCCACAACCGATTGAAAAAAATGACAGAAAAAACGGATTGGCGTGGGGATGATATGGTTTTTGAAGCCATTGAGTCCCATATCGTCTTATGGTTTTTTCTTATCGCCCTAAAAATTGCAGCAGAAAGCATCAGTTTCGTTCAACCTGTTTATTTTGAATATGTTGACAAAATTATTATTTCAGTTCTGATCTTGTCTGTTACATTGGTAGCATCCAGAATAGGTGTTGGTCTCCTCAACTTTTGGGCAGAAAAACAAGGCACAGATTTACCGTCTACCACCATTTTTGTGAATTTAGCTCGAATTATTATTGTATCGGTTGGTGTCCTCATCATACTGCAATCTTTAGGCATTTCCATAACACCACTATTGACTGCTTTAGGTGTGGGTGGCTTGGCAGTGTCGCTTGCATTGAAGGATACCCTTTCTGACTTTTTTGCTGGACTGCATATCCTCCTCTCTCAAAAGGTAAAACCTGGAGATTTTGTGGAGCTAGATTCAGGGTATATGGGTTACGTCCAAAATATCACATGGCGCCATACCACCTTAATGGAGCGAACCAATAATATAGTCACTGTGCCCAATGCAAAGATATCTACAGCCATTGTGAAAAATTATGATAAGGGTGATCCCAGTTTTTCTATTCGTGTACCTTTAGGCGTTTCTTACGATAGTGATTTAGATCATGTGATGGCTATAACAGAAGAAGTGGCACAAAGTGTCATTGATGAAGTCGAAGGGGCGAGGAAGGATGCACCGGCTGTGGTGCGTTGTTTCCAATTTGGTCCATCCAGTGTGGATTTGAAAGTGTATTTTCGCGGAAAAAAATATGGAGATCAGCATCCTATCATTGATGAGTTTATTCGACGGATTCATAAACGGTATGCTCAGGAAAATATTGAAATTCCATTTCCCATTAGAACTTTGATTCACAAAAACGAACAATCATGAAAAACTGGATTATACTCGGCGCCTCATTGGCGGGGCTCGCCGTCATTTTGGGTGCGTTCGGTGTACACGGATTAAAAAGCAAAGTGTCTCCGGCGGACTTGGCCATTTTCGAAACAGGCGTTCGCTATCACATGTACCATGCTTTGGGGTTAATCCTCCTGGGCATCCTTGGTTTTTACTATAGTGGCAATGTGATTCAACTACCCGCAGTGTTATTGTCTGTTGGCATTCTCATTTTTTCAGGTAGTCTGTATATTTTGGTCCTTACCGGGATACGATGGATGGGTGCCATTACACCGATAGGTGGTGTTGCATTTATTGTGGGATGGGTCACCCTCGTTTTTAAAATATTACGGACTTCTTAAAATTCAATAATGGATAAGAAGCCTATAAAACGCCATATTACGGTATGGACGGCTTCATCATTTGTCATTTCTTCTATGATAGGAACTGGTGTTTTCACCAGTTTAGGATTCCAATTGCAGGATATTCAGTCCATTTTTCCATTATTAATGTTATGGGTAGTGGGTGGTTTCATGGCCTTATTCGGTGCTTTTTCATACAGTGAATTGGCATCCACATTACCGCGTTCTGGAGGTGAATATCATTTATTATCTCGATCCGTACATCCAGCGCTTGGATTCGCTGGTGGATTGGTTTCCGCCACGGTTGGTTTTTCTGCGCCAGCAGTTTTGGCAGCCATGGCTTTGGGTAAGTACCTTTCTTCTGTATTTCCATTATTGGACCCAACATATATTGCTGCAATTGCCATCATCGGATTTCACCTGATTCATGGATACTCTCTCAAAGTGGGGACATTCATTCAAAATAGCACTACTGGGATTAAGATTGGGCTAATTATATTATTTATTATAATGGGTGTAGTTATACCCAATCCACAACAAATCAGTATCCTTCCCAAGACAGGAGATGGCGCACTCTTTTTCACTTCTGGTTTTGCCGTTAGTTTGGTATGGGTATCTTATGCGTATACAGGCTGGAATTCTACTGCCTATATTGCTGGTGAAGTTATTGATCCAAAAAAGAATATATCCCGTTCATTGTTAATCAGTACCGGTTTTGTAATGATGCTTTATGTTCTGCTTAATTATGTTTTTTTATTGTCTACGCCGATTCATTCTATGGTTGGTGAAGTGGAAGTTGGATACATCTCAGGTGTGAATATATTTGGAACGATGGGTGCAAAGATTGTCGGTGTTGGAATTGCGGTATTATTAATCTCTACTGTGAGTAGTTACGTATTTATTGGACCCAGGATAATGCAAGTTATGGGCGAGGATTATTCTACACTTCATTTTCTTTCAAAAAGAAATAAGAATGGGATACCAATTAATGCCTTTTGGATTCAATTTATAATTTCTATGCTGTTTATACTTTCATCATCTTTCGAACAGGTACTTCTGTACACAGGCATTGCATTGATTATAACCACGACTGCCACAGTATCCGGAGTGTATTTCTTAAGAAAACGGGAACCCGATTTAAATAGGCCCTATCAAACCTGGGGCTATCCCTACACACCGGGAATATTGATCCTGCTCAATATATGGATTATTTATTATACTTTAATGGCTCAACCCATTGAATCATTTGTAGGATTAGCAATTGTAGGGTTGGGTATTATTATTTATTATTTAAATAAAAGATTTGGAAATAAGGAACCTAATGCACCTAAAAATTAGACCATTTAACGTAGAAGTGAAAGCCATGTATGAAAACCACGGCCATTTTCACGATGGCGATGCGGGATTGGATTTATTCGTCATCAATGAACAGACCATAAGTGGCGGCGAATCCACGCTGATTCATTTAGAAATTGCTTGTGAAACGGAAGAGGGAAGACCCTATCTATTAATGCCCAGGTCCAGCATTGCCAAGACGCCCCTGCGACTCTCAAATTCTATCGGTTTGATCGATGGGGGGTATCGCGGAGAAATCATGGCCGCAGTGGATAATATAAAGGATGAAGCTTATACGGTTGAGCCGTGCCAGCGCCTGTTTCAATTGGTGGCCATGGATGGTTCGCCTATCCATTTTGAATTGGTGGAAGTATTATCCAACTCTACTCGAGGAGAAGGGGGCTTCGGTAGTACGGGGAAATAAAGTGTAAATCATGTAAATATGTAACTAATTATGTAGAAAAAATTATTCTGTTTAGGATTACATTTAATATTTATAACTTTTCTGTACTCAATTTGTTGACAACCAATCAGTACAGACCATCCATTATTAGTACAGACCATCAATTATCCGTTGGATATATGATAAGAATCGTACAGGGCTGGGGGTATTTTTCTATACTCCTTCTCTTATTTTTATATTTATTCACAACTGCATCGGCCCAAGGTTCATTCAAGCAAAGTACGGTCGCTGTGCTCGAATTTGACGGGGTAGGTGTACCTGATCAAACCATGCAAGACGTCTCCGAACGATTTGCCAATGAATATGCCAATTTCAAAAAAGGTGAATTCATCCTTCTGAATCGAGAGCAGATGCGTCAAAACCTTCAAGAGCAAAATATCCGTGTATTTGGTTGCTCTACCTTTATATGTGGTGTAGAAGCAGGTAATGCCCTTGGCGTTGATTTTATTGTTATTGGGACCTTAACTAAAAATGGTCCTGTTTATAGTTTAAAATCCCAATTGATTGCTGTAAAGAATGAACGAACTATCAGTCGTGCAGATTATGATAATATCATGGGGGATATTGTTACAATCATGTCAAAAGAAGTAAAAAAGGCTGCTGCTTTTCTTGCTTCTGCAGATATAGAATCGGATGATATTCAAGTAAAATCTGTGGATGCAGTTGAACCTCAGGTGATCATTCTGCCCTTAGAAATTTCATTAGATGAAACCTTCGACCGAGAAAAAATATCTGAATTGGTCAATGAATGGATTCGGGGAGAGGTAACTTTTTCAGGCAGGGCCAACTTGACGAACTTTAACATTGAGAAGCAAATCATCGAAAAAGATGAATTCAAAAATGGACTTATGTCTAGACAGGTGGCCAAAACCATCGGATTGCAGCATGACGCCACACACGTCATTATGTGGACATTGCGAGTGACTGAAACCAAGAGTCAATTTGTTCTGAATCATTTCAATATAATGGATAAGCCTGAAACTGTGCCAAAAGAAAAATGGCTAATCGGGGGATTGCGGGCACGGTTCAGCACTAGAAAAGATATGAGCGAAATGAAATTGAACGTTCGAAAATATACCTGGCCCATCCTGGGTGCCACACCGCCAGAAGGGCGATTCCCTAAAGATGGGTTTTTCAGACGGCTTTGGTTCAAAATCAAAAATGCAATCGACAGTTTTTTCTTCCACATCGAGAATATATACGGCATTACAGCAGTTATTATCATTCTCCTTTTATTATCTGGTCTTGGCCTTTTCTTTGGATACAAAGCAGTAGAAGGGGAAGATCCTGGACCCGAAATAGGATTTCCACCGGATTATTAATAAATGCATCATAATACAATAATAATTCGAATGTTCTTTTTGCTATCTCTTGGGTTTGCTCAAACTCAAATTGGAGATGATATTGATGGTGAAGAAGCAGGCGATTGGTTTGGAGTGAAAGTAACAATTTCCGATGATGGTAATAGAATAGCAATTGGTGGTGAAAAGAATACTGGAAATGGAACAGCTGCAAATCCTACCGGTCATGTTAGAGTTTTTCACCTAACTAATGGAAGCTGGACTCAAATTGGAGATGATATTGATGGAGAAGGCCAAAATGACCTTTTTGGCTGGCCTGTATCACTTTCAAGTGATGGGAGTCGTATTGCTATAGGGGCCGATAATAATGATGGTGGAGGAATTAATGCAGGACATGTGAGAATTTTTGAATATAATGGTGCTAACTGGGTTCAGCTTGGGAGTGACATTGATGGGGAAGCGGCAGGGGATAAATCAGGTTATACTGTTTCACTTTCTGGAGATGGGAATCGCGTTGCTATTGGTGGCAGATTTAATGATGGTGGTGGAGACCAGGCAGGTTATATTCGTGTTTTTGAATATAATGGAGCTAACTGGATTCAGCTTGGGAGTGACATTGATGGAGAGGCGGCAGGCGATTGGTTTGGGTCCTCAGTAGCAATAGATGAAGATGGTAGCCATTTTGTAGCGGGAGCAGCTCGTAATGATGGTGGTGGGAATAATGCAGGACACGTGAGAATTTTTGAATATAATGGAACTAACTGGGTACAGGTAGGAAGCGATATTGATGGAGAAGCGGCTAATGATCGTTCTGGTGAAGCAGTTTCAATTGATTCCGATGGTGATCGCGTCGCTATAGGCGCACCTGGCAATGATGGTAGTGGGAATAATGCAGGACACGTGAGAATTTTTGAATATAATGGAGCTAACTGGGTACAGGTGGGAAGTGATATTGATGGAGAGACAGCAAATGATGTTTCATCAGAGCTCGGATCTATTGCGATGGATTCTGATGGCGATTATGTAGTTATCGGTGCATATGGTAATGATGGTGGTGGAAATAATGCAGGACATGCAAGAGTCTATAAATATGAAAATAATAGTTGGTCGGCAGTTGGCTATGACATTGAAGGGGAAGCAGCAGGAGATCAATCCGGATTTTCTGTGGCAATAGACTCTGATGGTGACAGGGTCATTGTAGGTGCTTGGTTAAATGATGGTACGGGAATAGATGCGGGTCATGCTCGAGTTTATGACCCCCATGATTTAACTTCACCAACAATAACTGATGTTACTCTTGCGAATGATAATAGTTATGCTGATGTAACATTTAGTGAAGCAGTGTATAGTACAAATGGTGGGTCTGGCACTTTGGAAGTTACAGATTTGGAAATATTATTCACTCAAAATAACGGTGATGCTACTAGCGTATCCATGTCAAGTATTAAACAAACAGACAATACGGATGCAAACAGCGCTTCTGCTCTTGCTGGTGGTGAAAAAACCATTCGAGTATTTTTGACAATTACAGGGTGTCCTAGCGGCGTAGAACAAATCAGATTTCAAGCCGAAGCGAATTCAATTTACGATCCCTTTGGGAATATGATGGCAACTGGCGTTCCTTCTACCCCGGAAAACCTCAATACTTCATGTCCTCCAACGATAGAGCTTACCACTATAACTTCTGATAATTCTACGATTTCAGTTACATGGTCTGAATTAGTCTATAATACAAATGCAGGTAACGGTGCTCTTGAAGAATCTGATTTTTCTCTTTCTATTGTGGGAGGAGTAGCCACTGTTGCATCTACCCCCTCAAGTATATCTGTAAATAACAATGTTTATACACTTGGCTTGAATCTTACCGGTACACCGAGTGGTGGAGAAACACTAACGGTTGTTCCTTCTTCGGCAACAGCAATTTACGATGCTACGGGAGGTGCGGCTTCGACAACACAATCAAATAATTCTGTTAAATTGAATGACAAATTATCCCCGACGATTACCAATACAACGATTGCATCAAATAATTCAACTATAACGGTGACGTGGTCGGAAGCAGTTTTTGGTTCTATCGGTGGTACGGGTAACGTTGAAGTCTCTGATTATATTTTTTCCATTGCTGGGGGTGTAGCCACTTTGGGAAGTACAACACCGACAAGTATTGATCTTAATGGTACCAATATGACTTTAGGTTTATCAATTAGTGGTACACCCAACGGTACAGAAGTTTTAACTGTTAATCCCATTAATAATTCATCTATTTTTGATGGAAGTGATAATGCGGCGACAAATAATCAATCCAATAATACAGTTACTTTAAACGATCAATCACCACCAACAATAGTGATTACAGCAGCGGAAGGTGTAGATGGTTTTTCCTCTCGAGACGCAACTATATCGCTTACATTCACCGTTAATGAGGCGACCACTAATTTTATAGAACCTGATGTTACCCTATCTAATGGGACCCTCAGTTCATTTAGATCTGTATCCAATACCGTTTATACAGCAACACTTACGCCAATTGCGCATGGAGAGGTAACTATTGATGTAGGCCAAAATACATTTACTGATGGCAATGGCAATAATAATATCGCTGCGGAGCAATTTAATTGGTTTTATGACATTCAGGGACCGACTATAATATTTAATCCAGCAAATGGTTCAACTGGTATAGCATTAAACAGCAATATAACAATTGAGTTTAGCGAACCTATTCGTCATTTAGATAATGGTGAAATTACAGATGCCAATGTGGATGCACTTATTCGATTGAAAATGCCTATTCATAGTGGAACGGACATTGGATTTGATGCCACTATTGATGCGGCGAAACAAGTGATTACGGTCGATCCAACAGCCAACTTTGCATATGCCCAGACTGTTTGGGTGGGGATTGGTGAATCGGTAGAAGATGAAGTGAACAATGCCATTCTATCAGCAGCAGCCTCATTCACCACCACAGATACGAATCGGGCACCGGTGTTATATACCATTGGCAATCAAACTACTTTTGAGGATGTGGCCACTAGTTTAGTTCTATCCGCTACCGATGTGGATGGAGAAGGAATTACCTTTTCAGCTTCTGCTTCAGATACCAATGTGACCGTTGCAGTGATTGACTCCTTGTTGACCATATATCCGGGATTGGACTGGCATGGTGCTGCCAATATAACTGTAATGGCAATTGATAGTGGCCCAGGAAGCTTGACTGATAGTGAAACATTTACGTTAACAGTACAGCCTGTAAATGATACACCCACGGATATTGCCTTATCTCCTGATTCAGTAAAAGAAAACCTTTTGACGGGTATTTTTATAGGTCGCTTCACCACCGCTGATGTGGATACGGGAGAATCTTTTATCTATAATTTGGTATCAGGGAATGGTACAAATGATGCAGATAATGACAAATTCACAATCGTGAATGATTCACTTCGAGCCAATGCAGTATTTGACTATGAAACAAAAGATTCACTCAATATTCGTATATTAACAAAAGATTTTGGCGGCTTAGCCTATACTGAAAATATAGTAGTCTATGTGATTGATACACCGGATCCGGTCATTGCCAGCTCAACGCCTACTTTAACTTTTGGGGATGTGATTGTTACGCGAACCAATACCAAATCGTTAACAATTAATAGTGCGGGCACTGATACGGTGGTTATTGATTCCATCACTGTTTCAGGGAAAGGATTCGCCTTGACTGATCGCACTTATCCAGTGAAGGTGGCCCCGGGCTTATCTACCGATTTTGAATTTTCTTTCGGACCAGATACCTTAGGACAATTTAGTGGCAATGCAATTTTTCACGCAGAATATGCGTCGGGCATTAGACAAATCATCTTAGAAGGGATAGGGGTGAATGACACAATTCCGCCGGTGATTACCCATACGGTTACACCGATCCCTACCAACGAAAATCAAAATGTGACCATTACGGTTCCTGTCACGGATGAAAACCAAATTACAGATGTGACATTGCATTATCGTATAGGC
>DKLW01000031.1:0-10972 GCA_002455835.1 Fidelibacterota bacterium UBA6630
CTAATTGTAGAATATAAGTTACAGTGCACTAACCCTTTAAATTTTGAAAAAAGATCATCTATTGATGCGAAATTGCAGAAAAAAAGTGATTTGGGTTTGAAATATATTCTTGAACCAATGGTATAGACTTCAATGATATTTTATGGGGCGCGTTATAAATTTCTAAATGGACGTCATGTCCCCGCCCATCTAAAAATGTTTTCGCCTCTTCACTATGGGTATGGGGAATAACAGAATCCTGATCGCCATGGAGGAGAAGCACCGGTGTGTCGGTGCTTTGTGGTGTGGCTTCTGATTCCAACACATCCAAGGATTTAATAAACCCTGCAATGGGAATAATACCACCGATCGTATAAGGAAGTCGCAGGGCATACTCCATGGCCAGGCTGGCACCCTGCGAAAATCCAATTAAGAAAATATTTTCTCTGGCGAATCCTTCTTTTTGGATATCATCCATTAATTGATGTAGACCAATCCAGGTCTTTTCCAAATTCCATCCTTTTTCATCATCGCCACTAAACCATGTATATCCTTTACCTAAATCCGATCGATAAGGGGCCCGAGGGAAATACCATTTCGCATGTTCAACCTTCATCATCTTGGCCACAGGTTCAAATACATGTTCATTTCCCGTCCACCCATGGAGGCCAACGACAGCCTTTTTTGGCCGATCACTGGTGGTATAAATTCGTGTGACTAAATTAGAACTCACAGCAGCATGCATCTAAAACTGTGACGGATTGGAGAGAGAGTTCTTCATTGTATATATAGGCTTGAATGCAGGTGTCTACAGTAACGCCGGATATCTGCGCCAACCCCTCATATTTACTTAAATCGTTTTCAGATACTTTTATGACAATCATTCCGCCGAAAACATCTCCGCAATTATTGCATTTTGAATCCTTGTCGCAGGATAAGGACATGATGCCGATTAATGTAATAAATAGAATTCGTTTCAATTTATTCTCCAAAATTGGATTCTGCAGTCAATATCCACTTGGCATTGCCAGGGGTACGGCTTGGTTCAAGGCGATACAGTTCGCCGGTGGCGGTATCCAGCATATAATGCCAGTGGGTCCGCTCGATTTGAAAAGACTGAAGTTGGAATCGGCCGGCGGCTTTATCCTTCCCCAATTGATCCTGTACATAGGTGTCTAACTCTGTCATGATGGTGGCTAAACTATCATCCTGGGCTTGGGTTGTGCCCATGAAGGTAAAGAGCATGGCTGTGAGCAACGTACCTGTGATTAATCCGGTTATATATCGTTTCATCTTGTTCTCCATGGTTAAGATCCGATTGTTCGGTCGGCCTCGTAATCGGCCATCCGCTGGACGAAATCGTCCTCGTCCTCTGCCTGAAGCAATGGACTGATTGCAATATTATCTTTTAGTGTAATGGTCATTTTGGGTCCATAATCATGACCGGGATAAATGATGGTTTGATCCGGGAGTTCCATAATGGTATCATAAACAGATCGGTATAAAGTGCGCGTGTCGCTGCCCCTGCTTATAGTGCGGCCCGTACGGCCCACAAATAGTGTATCCCCTGTAAACAGAATATCATCCAATAGATAACAGACTGAATCTGGGTAATGGCCTGGCGTATAATAGACTTCCAAACTCAATTGACCCACTGTAACAATGTCTCCTTGCTTCACGGGCTTGATATAATGACATTTTACCTTATCCTCCGATTCTTTATAGACCATAGAAACTAGGTTGGGGAATGCATCCACATATTCATCTATATAGGCGATATGATCTCCATGGGTATGGGTAATGAATAGGGCGATTAATCCCCGACGATTAACAAAGGGTTTTAATTGTTTGAGGGGAATGGCCGCATCCACCAGGAACTGATTTCCCGTACGCATGCAGGAAACAAGGTAGGTGAGGTTATCGTCATACCCCCCCTTAAAGGATCGAACGGAATAATCTGTTTCAGCCATAAGTGGGGGGAATTTAAATACCTTTTTGGAACAATTATCACTCCGTTATATTCTAATAGGTTAAAAAGCGAATATGGAGTCGTTATGGAAGTAAAAAATATCGGTGTTTACCTCATTTTAGCCGGAGGTGTGATTCTGGCGCTAAAATTCATCAATGCCATTATCAATTTTATTATGAGTGATTTTCTCCTTGGATTAGGAACCATCCTTCTTATTGGCGGTGCCGTCGTTTTGGCATTGAAATTCGTAAAAGAAAACCGAGATGATAAAGATGATGAACCATTTCGAGGGATAGAGAAATGATAACTTCAACAACTGAACAAATTACCGGGCATGTCATTACAGAACATTTGGGCACTGTCATCGGCAATACGATTCGGGCTCGTCATCTTGGGAAAGATATCATGGCCGGATTTCGGTCCATTGTGGGTGGAGAAGTTAAGGAATACACCGGTATGATGGCTGAATCCCGGGAACAGGCACTTATGCGAATGAAGGAACAAGCAGAAGAATTAGGTGCCGATGCTGTCGTTGGTATTCGATTCCAAACATCCATGATTTTGCAGGGGACGGCTGAACTGCTGGTTTATGGCACAGCGGTGAAAATCGGGATAAAATAGTTTATCAGTAGAGACGACCCACCGGGTCGTCTCTACATTTTGTTTCATTACTTCTTTTCCGCCTGCCAGAAATCATCTTCCATCAATAATTCAAACGCGGCTTGTTGTTTCCGCAGCCGTTCAGCTAATACTTCATACACTTCTACCTGTTGATTCGTCGGTTTGAAATCCGCACCAAATCGGGTGAGATCACTCCCTAATGCAGCTAAACGGCCATAGATTTTATTGGGATTCCGGAATGCATCTTCACGGGCGCCTGTAAGTTTCACATCAAACAAATGGCTTTCGATTTGGTATAGTTTATCGTCGATATCCCGGGCGGCCTTTTCTTCATTCGGTGTATTGTAATCATTCTGAAGTGAATACCGGAGGTCTTCAATATTGTTGATTAGATTGACATTGTCATCAATCGTTTCTTTTAGGGTCATAAGAAATTCAAACTGATCCTGAATATCCTTCATCGTCCCCGTTGTATTCGGATCTTTCAGTACAGTAAATGTTTGGGTGAAAGATTCCCCATTTACATCCAAAATAGCCTTGTATTTTCCAGGGATTACTTTTGGACCCAGTTTACCTGCATTCACATCCAAATCCCATGTGCGTAAGGGACGCCACCCATCCTTATTGTAGGTCACCCAATCTACACCGCGAGGATTCACTCTCAGCTTCGGTGTTTCGGTTGGTTCATAGCGGAGATCCCACATGACACGATTTATACCTTGAGATATGCGCTTTGTTTTAATTTGGCGAATTTCCTCTCCCGTCATAGTTTGAATTGAGATGGATACATCCTTCGCCGTTGTGTCCGGCAGATAAAAATCCAAGTTAGCTCCATAGCCAGGATTGCGCCCACGGATGAGACTGGCACCATCACTCTTTAAACTTTGTTTTGATTGAAAGCGCCACGCATCCTGAATCGGAAGAAATTGAACTTTGTTTTGTTCGGCTTTGGCCATTTCTCTAAATGGACTGATGTCATCCAAAATATAAAATCCTCTGCCATAAGTACCAATAACCATATCGTCAAACCGCTCCTGGAGACTAATCCAATAGACTGGCGCCGGCGGCAGGTTGTTCTTAATTCGCGTCCAATGCTTTCCGTCATTCACGGATACATAGACACCATTGTCTGTTCCTGCATAAAGCACACCGGGGGTTTGGTGATCCTCTCTGACCACGTGAACAAAACTGGAATAAGATTGGGGAATGTCACTTGAAATGCGTTTCCAGGTTTTCCCGTAATTTTCCGTCTTATAAATATAGGGGTCGAAGTCGCCCATTTGGTGGAAGTCCACACTGATGTAGGCCGTACCCTTTTCAAACCGGGATGCTTCAATATTGGATATGGTTCCCCAGGGCGGCATATCAATATTCTCGGTGAGATTTTTCCACGTGCGGCCGCCGTTTCGGGTGAGATGGATTTGTCCATCATTAGAACCTACCCAAATCAAGCCCTGCTTTAATGGCGATTCAGTAATGGCAAAAAGCACAGAGCCATCAAAGGTCATTAGGTTGTCTATAGCGATGCCGCCGGAACTTTCCTGATGGCTTTTCAGATTAAGTGTGAGATCAGTAGAAATCACTTCCCAACTTTGACCAAAATCGGTGGACCGATGGACATACTGACTTCCTACATAGACTGTATGTTTTTTATGCTCCGAAATATAGATAGGGAAAGTCCAGTGCCAGCGGTATTTCATATCTTTAGGCGGAACCCCATAGCCCGCTTCGGGCCAAACGCGGACGTTCCGGGAATGACCTGTGCGCACATCATAAACCTCTAACCCGCCGTCATAACATCCGGACCAGACGATATTATTATCATTGGGATCGGGAATGCCAAATCCGGACTCACATCCACCGAAGGCCCGCCAATGGCCGATGGAAATCCCGCCTCCAAGTGAATTACTGGGACCGCGATAGGAGTAACCATCCTGCCGGTTGCCATAGACATTATAGGGAATCTGATCATCCACATGGGCGTGGTACATTTGAGCGATAGGGAGGACCACCCGTTTAAATGTTCTTCCATCTTGGGCAATGGACGCGCAGCCATCGTGAGCCACCATAATGCGGCCTCCGTCTTCCGGGTCGATCCATATATCATGATTATCGCCACCGGCACCATAACCAGATTTAAAGGTTTTGCCCCCATCTTCGGAGACACTATACTGCACATTCAGTATATAAATTTTTTCAGGATTGTCCGGCGCTACTGCCATACGCATATAATATGGTGCTCGTTCGGCAAGAGTGTGATTTCGAGAAATCAATCGCCAGTTTTTGCCTCCATCATCCGTTCGATATAATCCGGGATGGGCTTCTTCGGCCAACACATACATGGTATTGGGGTCACTCTGGGCTATGGCTACTGCTACCTTGCCAACTGGTTTACCCTTGCCGCCGGGTAGGCCGTTCTTATCCTGTCGCGCCCACGTGTTACCGCCATCACGAGAAATGAAAACGCCACCGGATTCACCACCGCTATTCAATCCCCATGTATTAATATGGATTTCCCACATAGAAGCGATAAGAAAATTTGGATTGTTTCGATCCATGGCAATATCAATGCCGCCGGTATTTTCATCAATGAATAGGATTTGTTTCCACGATTTTCCGCCATCGGTGGTGCGGTAAATGCCCCGTTCTTTCTGCGGACCATAAGTGTGCCCCAAAGCGGCTGCATATACAATATCATCATTTTCAGGGTGGATGACAATTCGGGCGATCCGAGCAGTTTTTTCAAGGCCCATGTTGGTCCACGTATCACCGCCATCGGTAGATTTATAAATTCCATCGCCAATGGCATGAGCTGGTCGGATAACGAAAGTTTCACCCGTACCTGCCCATATAATGTTTGGATTCCTTTGAGATAAAGCCAATGCACTAACAGATGAAACGTCCTGATCATCGAAAATAGGCTGCCAAGAGATGCCATTATTTTTAGTTCGGAAAAGCCCTCCCGAAGCAGCGCCTACATAATAAGTATCGTGATCCGTAGATACACCTGTGACTGCAATGGCGCGATTTCCGTCAGGACCGATGAATCGAAAGTTTAAATTCTTAAAATTACCAGAAGTAATTCCCTGAGCATAAGTCAAAGCCATGGAAAGAAACAGGTTCCAAAACAATTTTTTCATTTTTACCTCATTAATTAGCTGAATAGGAGTAAATATACAAACATGTATTTGAGAATATTAAATAAATTAGATTTGTTTGTACTTAACGACTGTTGGAATCAGTAAAATCAACAAATATATTTAAATTGATCATCAAATATTTGATTTCTTAGGGGCAATTCATCAATCCAAAAATTAGAATCCTAGCATTAATGGGTTTAATTCAATACAAATGTATGTAAATACAAACACCTTAAAAATTTCTACAATACATTTTTTTGTGTTTACACAATTGGTGATGCTTTTTGGCTGTACTAAAATAAGTAATCGTGTCTCCGGGTTTAATCTTTACTCAACTTCAGAAGAAATACAGATGGGGCGTAGTTATGCATACCAACTTGAGCAGCAAATTAAACTTTATAAGGATGTAATAATTAGTCAATATGTCAATGAACTCGGTCAAAAATTGGTCAATGCATCTGAAAGGAATAATATACCATATGTTTTTAAAGTAGTAAATGATCCTCAAATCAATGCTTTTGCAATACCAGGGGGATTTTGTTACGTGAATATTGGATTAATAAGGTTTGCGGAGTCTGAAGCCGAACTGGCCTCGGTAATTAGTCATGAAATTGGACATGTGGTAGGGAAACATGGGACCAAAAAGATAAGTAAAAGTAGAGTCATCAATTTAATTGGCGCTATAATATTAGGTCCCAATCCAGATACTGGGGCCCAATTAATGACACAACTGGCTAGCGAAGGGCTACTTTTAAACTATGGTCGAGGAGCAGAACTTGAGGCAGATGGATTTGGAATTGAACAGATGCACCGTGCTGGCATCAATCCTTCGGGTGCTGTAGAATTTTTTCAGAAACTTGCACAAAAAGAAAAAAATGACCCTTCCAATCTAGAATTACTTATGTCCACACATCCGTCAACCTCTGATAGAATTCATAATGCAAAACAGATTATTCGCGACTTGCCGCCCCGTCAATACAAATCATTAAACCAAAAAAAGTTTAACCAAATCAAAAATCGAATTAAAATTAAAGAAGAATAATTTCTTATTTACAAAGAATGGGGCTTATACTCAGTTAAGTAACCTTTCACTTCTTGATAATCACCCCTCATCAAGCAGCGGTTTTGTTTTTTGGAGAGTTGATAATCATACATTTTATCATAATATTTTGTTAGTAATATCTCAATCCATTGTAAATGTTTTTCTTCTTCATTTTCACTAAATGCATACTTAATTAAATTATCGATTGATTTATAATTTTCTTGACCAATAGATCGATATATTCTTTTTAATTGGGCTCTCAATTTATTACAGAGTGCTTCCGGTGAAGTTATTAAGCTCTCTTTTTTGATATAGTTTTCATAAATATTTTTTATTCGATTCTCTAATTTTCCAATAATAATGACGATACTTGATCTTTGCATTTTATTATAAAATTCTTGTGGTATCACTAGTTTGCCTATTCTACGCGATTCATCCTCAAGGGCAATCCAATGATTATTAATTAACAAATAACTACAGGCCAAATTGTTTTCAAAATTTATGGTTGTTGGTTGGGGTATATTTTTACCGCCAAATGCGGAACCCCGATGATTCGCAATCATTTCCAGGTCGATACCATTATCTAAAGATTGAATTAATTGAGTTTTATTATTACCCGTTTTCCCGGCAATTATGATCCATTCTTTGCCATCATTCTTTAGCTGATCTAATATTTGTATACAAGTATTCCGTAATTCCTTATATCCCCCTTTTACAATTTGAACCTTTTTACCCTGCTCTTTTATCCAATCTTTTGCAATTTTAGAGCGCTGACCGCCTCTAGCGCAGTAAATTTGGGCACTTGGATTTTTATTGATAAATTTTATCCAATCTTTTATTCGTTTTGCTTTTATATCACCACTAACAAGATTGTGGCCTAGTCTCATCGCTTCATCATTACCCAGATATTTATAAGTTTTACCAACTATCGCACGTTCTTCATCGAATAGAATTGGAAGATTTACACTTTTTGGAAATGCTCCTTTTGCAAATTCAATTGGTGACCTTACATCAATTAATGGTGTTTGTTCTACTAATAATCTACTTGTAGGAGAATCTGCTATTTTTTTAAACATGATAGATTGAATTAAGTTATTGTATAAACAGCGGCAAATTATGGGCATTAATTAACATGTAATCTAAACATTGTATTTTAGT
Source organism: Fidelibacterota bacterium UBA6630 (assembly GCA_002455835.1). Lineage (GTDB taxonomy): Bacteria > Fidelibacterota > Marinisomatia > Marinisomatales > TCS55 > TCS55. The sequence continues at coordinate 7,910 of DKLW01000031.1, forward strand.
TATATTGCTTTGATTCAATAATGTATTATTTAGCATGCGTTTTTTACAAAAAAATTTAGGTTTCTTTCAAAATAGAGTAATTCTATGCTTTATTTTGATTAGTGGATGTGCAAAAATACCTACTCTAGCAATAAATACAATAAACAATGATGGCTTAACTCCATCAATTTATGACTCATACAATGAACGATTAATTTATGAGAATTATGATTGCCAAAAATTATATAATGAAATTATCATTTTAAATGGTTCCGAGAATAAATTGATAATCGCAAAGGAAAAAAATTTACTTTCTGGTCGATGGTATAGATTGAAGGATGGATTGATTCAAGGTGATGAAATTATTATTTTAGAATTGAAAAATGTGCAAATGAAAAAAGAGACTGCTTATTCAATTTATGAAAGTAAAGGATGTATAAAGGGGTAACAATAGAAGTGTTTTATTATTATTTATTGGACTGATATAAAATTATTAGCTTCCATTGAGAAAAAATAAGCAGCCTATAAATTAATCCAACATTCTTTTAAAAAAGTCATCCGTTGCTTCTAAAGCTAAAACCCAATTATTATGCAATAAAAATCCATGGACTTCATCTGGAAAAATTAATTGTTCAAAATATACTTTCTTTTTTCTTAGTGATTCTACTAAATCAACTGATTCACTAAATGGGACATTTCGATCATCGTCTCCGTGAATTAACAATACTGGTGATTTCCAACTATCAATAAAAGCTAATGGTGATGAATCGAAAGCTTTGTTAGCAAATTTCTTTCTTTGCTCTGAGTTGTAATTTGGACGGAAATTTTTAATTACAACATTCCAGTTATGTACACCATGAATATCTACGCCTGCAGCAAAGATATCTGAATTTCTCGCAAGACCCATTGCAGTTAGATATCCGCCATAAGATCCACCCCATAATCCAATTTTACTTGTATTAACATCTTTCCTGGATTTTAAATATAATGCCGCAGCAATAACATCTTTGTATTCGCTAGCACCATTAGCTCCATAGTTTAAAGCCTCACGGAATTCCATCCCATAACCAATACCGCTTCTATAATTCACCGATAGAACCATATATCCTTGATTAGCTAAATATTGGTTCATAGCAAAAGCATTATGGTAATATCCTCTATGGTGGAAACCCAAAAGCATTTGTCTTCGAGACCCTCCATGAAAATAAAGTAATGCAGGGTATTTTTTATTTTCATTGTAATCTGAGGGTAAAAAAAGTTGACCATGAATCTCAATTCCATCTGAAGCCCGTATTTTTATCTGTTCAGGCTTGTTAAGGAAGTCTGTGGGAAAAGATTCTGGAATTGATTTCTTTGCCAAGGATATCATTTTTCCAGTTTTATCAACTATATATGGATGAGCAGGCGAATTATAATTTGAGGCAAAAATGAATAATTCTCCTTTTTGATTTTCAATGGGAGCCCACTCTATTCCTTTTCCTTTAGTAATTTGCTTTGGTTTGCTATCTTTTAAATTTGAAACCCAAACATGTTGCCTGTCAATATCGTTCTGATTAGAAGAAAAATAAACTTTTTTCCTATTAGCGCCCAATGATACAAACTGCACTTCAGATTTTCCTGGAGTTAATAGTTTTGGCTCTCCTCCTTTAGTTGGAATAGAATACAAGTGGGTCCATCCATTACCTTCATAAGGAAAAATAATTTGATCATTTTGTGCCCAAAAAATTTGATTATTTGAAGAGATTGATCGAAAAACACTCCCAATTCCTTCTTTTGCCTTCCATATCATTTTTGTTTTTCCAGTATTAGAATTGCCAATATGAATGGACCAAGGTAATCCTGTTCTTCTCTCTTCAAATGGTAAAATTCTTTTTTCATTAGGTATTTTTATGAAAGCAATATGTTGGCTGTCCATTGACCAAGCCGGTTCCTGATCATTATCTACAGATGGTGAGAGATAAGTTATTTGATTTAAATCAAAATGATAAATACCTATAAAACTATGGTCTCCTCTTTTTGAAACAAAAGCCAGTTTTTTATTGTCAGGTGACCAACGCAATGATGCTGCAATACCCCTTATAACAAACTGTTGTTTTTTTTCTTTAGGATCCATTATTGGCAGACTCCATACCTGTCCTTTTTTGATGTAGGCTATGAATTCTCCATTTGACGATAGTTGTGGGTATGATCCTTCATCTAAAACAGTTATAGGTCCTCCTTTACTTGAAATGATGCAAATTTCTTGTTTTGGCCAATCTGGTGAACTAGTGGGGTTAGGTATCTCACCTTTTCTATTTGGTCCGGCCCCTCTAACAAAAATAATCTTATTTCCGTTTGGAGTAAATATAAGTGATGTTATTTCTTCTCCTATATCCTTTTCATGTTTTGTGATTGGGTATCCTATATACTTTGGATTATGTGCTATCCAAATATTTCTTACACCTTTTTTATTATAAATCCATGCTACTTTTTTGCTATTTTTAGAAACAATCAAGTTAGATGGGAAAGGGGCGCTCAATATTTCTTTAATTGTGAAATCATTTTCTCCACGACATACCGATAAAACAAGGGAGAGGTGCAGTATATATTTGTTCATTATTAATTGCTCCTTATTAAAACTACTATAATAAATTAACGATTAATTCTTAATCTAAGACTATTTAATCATATTGTTTAAAAAAAGCAGCCTCACTTAAGCGTGAAATTTTTGGTTGGAAATTCGTAATATTTGTTACTTATGTCTACAATCTTTTAGGTATGCCGAAATATGAAATTCTATATTGCCTTTTCAGATTTCCGTTTTCAATGTATCGTAATACTTGCCGGGTGCATCTGTTTAAGTATTGAGCCACCCCATCAAGAATTAACTATTGTTTTATTAAACAAGTCTATACTGTTCCTTCCATATTTAACCCATGAAATATATCAAAACATGCCTTTTTGTGTCTTACTACTTACAATGAGAAAGCCACCAATTAAGTTGGATTATCTCGTCAGTAAATGGGTTTCCTCGGCGGTGTACCCCGGACAGGATTCGAACCTGTGGCCTACGGATTAGAAGTCCGTTGCTCTATCCAGCTGAGC
>DKLW01000017.1:0-236 GCA_002455835.1 Fidelibacterota bacterium UBA6630
TCGCCTTGGTAGGCCGTTACCCTACCAACTAGCTAATCGGACGCAGGCCCATCTTGAAGTGCGAGCCGAAGCCCGCTTTAACAACATCTTCCGAAGAAGCCGCTGCATTATCCGGTATTAGTCCCGGTTTCCCGGGGTTATCCCAATCTCCAAGGCAGGTTGCCTACGTGTTACTCACCCGTTCGCCAGTTTAATAGTTCCCCAAAGGGAATGTTCTCCTTGACTTGCATGTGTTA
>DKLW01000017.1:606-10689 GCA_002455835.1 Fidelibacterota bacterium UBA6630
TCTCCATTGTATGTTTGATTCTGTACTGTCTTTGTCGCCCTGGGAGGGCGACTCTCAAATCCAATTAATTGGACCACGCATACCAAATTTTCAAAAAACAAATATTACTGTCCTACACAGCCGGCAATAGTACAGCTTATATGCATCAGTCTGCAACATAATTTTACAGAATGATTATATTAATTTATTACAAAATCAGGGGTCTCGTAATCCATGAATCTTTGGATCGGCAATTTACTTGTCACTCGCCCTGCATACCGTCGGACAAGCTTCCGATTTGATTCATCAATATCATGTACAGATTTCCACATACTGCCTGCATATAAACCAATTGCAATCAAGGTCGGAGGCACCCATGCAACGTTTCGCTTTGATTCTAGGTTCAAATTGCTTGGAATCGTATAGCCTGATGATGAATGAAATACACCACTTTTTGATACGATATCTCCTGTCATTGGGACTAGTTGTTGCCGATTGCCTACCAATGGCAATCCGCCCTTCTGTGCGATGGATGCAGAAGTCAGCATAGCCGTATAGATCAAAAAAGATGCACCCATGGCGCCAACAGCATTTTCAGTCTGTTTTAAATAAATGAATCCGCCACCTGGTGCCAGAGATGAAAGTAATGCAGGCGTTTTTTCTTTTAAGGGCGCATTCTCAGCTGTTTTGACAGCCTTATACCAGGGGCGAATCTGTTTTGTATAATGACTATGGTCAAACCTTGCCTCAGCCGCTTTAAACGCTAGACGTGCCTCCTCCCATTCCAACGATTCAAAATGGGCATAGGCACGAAATATCAATTCATAGGGATCTTTCGTACCTTGGGTGCTATCAATTACTGCAGTATAATTCTCATTGACCAGTGCAATATAATAAAGTTGATTACGGGCAGCCTTTTGTGGGACGGACCCTTTGGGTGATTCATCTATTATCCGATTATAATAATTAATGGCCAAATCCCAATTTTCCATATTCTCATAACATTTGGCAATTTGAAAATAGGTGGCCATTTCAAGCTCATCCTTGGGATACCGATATAAATATTGGAAGTAACTCAGGAGCGCCCGTTCATAAAATCCTTCATTATATAAAAAGGTGGCAAAATTGACCAATTCCTGTCGCTGAAAAGATGTATGATTTTGCCATTCTGCTTTTACATCTTCAGGACTGAAGTATCTTTCCTGCGCGCTACTTAAACAGCACACTATATATAATATGGGGATTATAGTTTTTAAATTGACTTTCATACCTCGGATTCCAAAGTCAAATATAAAGGATAAATTATAGAAAGGTAAAGGCTAAGCCGAACGGCGGTGGCGACGCATAAATGGATTTTTACCCCGGAGGACAAATTCTTTTGTAATTGTAATTTTTGCCACACGATCTTCTGAATATTCCGGAAGATGAAACATAAGATCCAACATAGAACTTTCCATTACCGAACGCAATGCCCTTGCACCAGATTTTCTTTCCATGGCCAATCGGATAATTTCTTTGAGTGCTTCTTCCCGAAATTCCAATGCCACTCCCTCCATCCTGAATAGCTTTTGATATTGCTTCACCAATGAATTTTTCGGTTCAAGTAAAACGCGCATGAATGCATCTTCATCCAAATGGTCCAAAGTTGTCACCGCTGGCAAACGCCCAATCAATTCAGGAATGAATCCATATTTCATCATATCTTCTGGCCGAACCTCTTTGAGTATTTCATCTTCTTTTTCTTTTTTCGCCAATGATTTGGTAAATCCAATTTCAGCTGTGTTAATACGTTGGCTAATGATATCGGAAAGGCCATCAAAAGATCCACCGCAAATGAATAAAATATTTTTCGTATCAATGGGAATCAGACTTTGTTCTGGATGCTTTCTACCACCTTTAGGTGGAATTTGAGCCACCGTTCCTTCAAGGATTTTTAACAATGCTTGCTGTACACCCTCTCCAGAAACATCCCTGGTAATAGATGGACTGGAGCTCTTACGCCCCACCTTATCAATTTCATCAATATATATGATGCCCGCCTGAGCTTTGTATATATCATAATTGGCGATTTGCAGAAGTCGGACTAGAATATTTTCTACATCTTCACCTACATATCCCGCTTCAGTTAAACTGGTGGCATCGGCAATGGCAAAGGGTACAGCTAAAAATTTAGCCAAAGTTTCTGCAATTAATGTTTTGCCCGTGCCTGTGGGACCAATGACAAGAATATTGCTTTTATCTATTTCAACATCATCTTCTGAGTGATCGGATAAAATTCGTTTATAATGGTTATATACAGCAACAGCAACTGAGCGCTTGGCCCGTTCCTGACCAATGACATATTGATCTAAATAGGCTTTGATTTCTGAAGGTCGGTGGAGAACGGGGAAGGATGAATCGGTATTACCATCATTTATATCCAATGGAGTGGGAATTCGCATTTGCCCCATTTACTTACTTTCCGAAATAATGGTGTCAATCAAACCGTAATTTTTCGCTTCTTCTGAGCTCATAAAGAAATTTCGATCCGTATCTTTTTCAATTTTTTTCAATGTTTGCTTGGTATTCTTGGCTAGAATTTTATTCAAATTGGTACGCAAACGTAAAATTTCATCAGCTTGAATTTTAATATCCGAGGCCTGCCCTTCCGCCCCACCCAAGGGTTGATGGATCATAATCCGCGCATTGGGAAGTGCTGACCGTTTTCCTTTTGCGCCTCCACTTAATAAGAATGCACCCATACTTGCAGCCTGCCCCATACATATAGTGGCCACATCCGGTTTTATATAATTCATAGTGTCATAAATACCCATTCCTGAGGTAATGATGCCGCCGGGAGAATTAATATAGAGATGAATATCCTTTTCACCATTCTCCGCTTCTAAGAAAAGCAATTGTGCAATAATTACGGATGCCACCGTATCATCAATGGGTGTACCCAAAAATACAATTCGTTCTTTTAATAGCCGGGAATAAATGTCATAGGCCCGCTCAAACCGACCAGTCTGCTCCACTACCATTGGAATCAATTGATTTAGGGTATCTTTACTCATTTTTTATTTTGCTTTCGCCTTAGATCGTTTACGAAGGTCTTTTGTATTGACTTTAACCGCTTTGATTTTCGCAAATTCTCCCAAATAAGCCAAGATTTTCTTTTCCATTAAATCATCTTCAAGTCTGGATCGATTACTGGGCTTCTTAAAGAATTTTTCTACTTCTTTGGCTTGGCTCGGATTGGCTTCTTTTCTTCGATCAATTTCTAACGTCACGTCATCTTTAGATATTTCAAAAGATTGATCCGCAATAATTGCATTACGAATCAGATACCATTTCAAGTTTCTCTCCGCAATTGGCTTATAAACTTCTTTTACCTTTTCTTTATCCAATTCCTGGCCTTGTGGATTTTGCTTGGTTACATCATCTACCATATGACCTAAGTAGGATTCAGCCATGGATGGTGGAAACTCCGGATTGGTTTTTTCAATCATGGCATCGGATAGTTGCTGGTCAAAGGCTTCGTCAGTTCGTTGCGCATAGACTTTGTCTAATCGATCTTGAATACGCTGACGATAATCCGCCATATCTTTTGCTTCAGGATCGGCAATTTTAACAAAGTCCTCATCCACTGCCGGCAATACCTGCCGTTCTACATTTTTTACGGATAATTCAAATGTCCCCGTATTACCTTGGTCATCTGTGGGTACCATGACCTGGACTTTGTCTTCCGGTTTTACACCTTCTAACTTTTTTTGATTATCTCCATCAAATGGTATTTGACCGACTTTAACATAACGTGTTTCTAATTTTTTCCCAATGATAGGTAATCCGGATGTATCCACTTCCTGCAAATCGCAAATCACGAAATCATCAACCTTGGCACCATCCTCAACGGTTTGGACTTCTGCATGTCCATTTCGTACTTCATCAATAGCCATATCGATATCTTCATCATCAGTGACATAGGTCGTTTTCTCAAGTTTGAGGCTATTCTTCTTTAGTTTTGGAAGTTTAACTTTAGGCTCAATCTCAAATGCTACTTTGAATTTAAAATGCTCACCATGATGAAAATGGACGTCACTGACACTCCCCATATTTACAGGGACAATCTCTTTTTCTTGTAGGGCTTTTAGATAATAGGTGTTGACTGAATGCTCTACAAAGTCCGCTTCTATAGATGGCTGAAACTGTTTCATCAATACCTTGTGTGGGACTTTCCCCGGACGAAAGCCCGGTAGTTTCACACGCTTAGAAAATGTTTTAATGGATTTTTCGAAGTCCTGCTCGATTTCGGACCATGAGAGGTCAATCGTAACTTCGCGCGCATATGCATTTAATTCTTTAAGTTGGATATCCACTGTTTTTCCTTGAAAAATTGAGCGAGAATTTAGCCTTTATATTTGAATCCCAATGGGCCTTTTTAACCCATTATTTCATTCCATAATTTGATAATAACATGGTGCCTCGATATATGAGGTACATCCCCGCAATCTGGATGATATGAAAAATATCGTTATGGTTAAAATGTTGGTGGAACCCTATCTTGGTTACAGTAAAGGATGCACCAAAAAGTGTTACCAATAATCCGCTTAATACCCATGCGGCGCCAATATCACCTTTTCCCAACCACCCATAGGCCATGACCATTATGACTAAAATTGTACTGGGTATATATAACTTGACTGCATTCATGAGATCATGGTCAACATAGAACCAAACAATAAAGGGCACCATGGTGGCTACGATAATCCATTTCACCCATTGTATTGTTTCAAATGGTAATAAATAATAGACTGTTCCCATGAGCATTGCAAACACAGAAAAAATCATCCCAAGCATAGTCAATTTCCATAAAAAATCCCGGATGGTCTCATATTCGGGATAAAACACATGGAACAAGGCACCCATGGATGCAGTGAATGCCACCAGAAAAAAATAATTGGCAAAATGAAAATGCACTTCCATCAATCGGACCGTAAACCACATATAAATTATTCGTCCAAACCATATACCAAAAATGGTGATTAGGATATCGGTGAAAACTGTCATGGGTTCATAAATGGGAAATCGGTCCATTATATTTTTTTGGTTTGACAATAAATGCATGTATCTCCTACCTGGACATGAAAACTACAATCAGGACATTCCCACGATTCAGTTTCAATATCAAGATAGGCATCCTCGGGTCGATTGGCACGAGCAATGAATACCACGATCCCAATAAATATAAACAGAATCATGATGAGGAGATATAGTGAGGTTCCCATACTGATAATTTATACCCATTGTAGGATAAATATGATAAGATTCAATCCATGGACGGTAATGCAAATTGGACATAGCGTTTTTAGTCGCATTAAACCAAAGATCAAATACAGCCCAAATAAAATGGTAAGCAGGCCGATGAAAAATGGTATCATTGAAGGAATTATTTGGAGTGGTACACCTATCAAAAGGAGCGCATAAATGAGAAGAAAGTATCCTCCAATTTGTGCATTAGTTCTCCCAATGACACGACCATATTTTGTGTCTACAATTGTAGTGCAGTCATTAGAATCCATTCGGCAAAAATTGGGCACCCAAAACTGTTTGGATGAGATGCGCTCTTTGTAAACAGCATCGAAATAAAATGAAAACGCCCCGCCGACCAGTGCCAGCAGGGCGCCAATTACATATTGAATTGTATCCAATTTTACTGCTTCAATCGGTATACGACACCTTCCATGCAGCTTAAGAACTTGTCAACCTGACCGTAGGTATGAAACATGTATTCCATCTCTTCATAGGAATCTACAGGATAAGAATCTTCATCGTAATCTCGTAAAAAGTTGGCTTCCATTTTAACAATCATATCCCGGAGTACCATTTTGGGTAGCTCTTTTTCCCGGAGAAAATTCACCTGCATGTTCAACTGACCATCTGATGTCATGTGAAATAATGGCAGCATACCAAAATCAGAATTACAGCGAAACGTGAAGGTGCCGTGGTCATCTCCCCTACCCCATGACATTTCACTCGCATGTTCTTCAGAAAATTCGATAATTCGTTCGCCGATTTTTGCAATTTCACGGGAACATTTATTGCGTAAATCTTCTACAAATTGGTCTTTGGTCCATTTAGACATATGTGGCTCAATCCTAAATAAAGTGGCGTTAAAAACGGAGTGAATTTAACCCTTTTTAACCCCGAGAAAAAGACTTCGATTATAAATAATTAAAATTAAGGAATTTGAAGTTTCAATCCTTCGACTCTAATCGAAATCCGGATTCTCTCTTTAACCCACTGCCAGTCTTTTACTGATTTCTGATCCACTTCCCAACTTTGATATAAGGGTATAATGATGGGACCCAATTTGAGACCGACCGCCGAATATGTCTCATTAAAATCCTTACCACCTGCCACATCTAGATATAGTGGAATAGTGGGAGTAATATTTATCCCCCAAGTAAACCCGGATGCAGATAAAGGTATGCCCTTTTCATCCAATACCAGTCCGCGTATACTTGGGCCATCTTGAATATATTGATTGTGAAGAACTGCCAACCCAGACTTCCCTGTCCGATCCATGACCAAAGATGAAAAGTATGGATCCACGCCACCACTCAAATATGAACGATACTGCTTTGGTACATCTTTATCATTCAAAAATGATCCGGCCCATATTCGTATATCCGTTCTAATTTTCTTCGAGAATTTGAATTTTAAATTTGCTTCCGTCCATAGTTTTGAAAAATAGTCTGATCCATTAATTCCCATATCCCATTTTGCCTGATTCAACACACCATCGAAATTTTTAGATAGTCCATATTTCATCAATAAAGTTGTATGAACACCTGACGTATAAAGGTTCGGATCTAATGCAGTTGAATCCAGATTGCTGTAATTCAAATCAAATAAAAATACTTTATTTAGACCTTCCTTAGTCGCTTCTCCGCTATAAGAAAGCTTTAATCCGGTGCGGCCTTCATATTTTGATCCAGTTATTCTAAATCTTAAAAAATCAAACCGATCATTTGGATCATACATTTTTGTTACACCCACTTTTCCCACAAGTTCATTATTTTGAATATCCCACATAGGTCTAGCAGTAATCATCTTGTTATCATATCCAAATAGAAACCCTTTATAAAAAAGCATCCCCGGAGACCATCCATTGTAATGGTTGTAACTGAAAAGCCAAGGCAGAATGTTAATATCGTGATCGTAAAAGGTTGGCTGGTCCCAAACCCAATTAAAGTGAAGTTCTCGTCGTGTAGCATTATTGGCTCTATTGATATCGGGCATATGTTCATCGGGATCTATGATGGCATACCATGTATCCTTTGGACCTTCAATGGTTTCCCGCCAATTGATACCCTCAATCCAACGCCGTTCAAGCACTATATGATCTTGGCCAAAGAAGACGACCTCAACGGGCGTTTTGAGGTCTCCATTATTTGAGATTGTATATTGATTCCTTGTCTTTTTAATTGAGAAATCCAAGTAATCGGTAGTTTCCAGCACGCCATCAAAATACCAACTGAGATCTTTATCTGTATGTTTTTCAAAGATGGCCTGAAAATCTTCAGGATAAGGATGGCGGAATTTCATAGTTTCATAGTAGTCCTGCATAATTTCATCCATTTTATCTTCACCCAAATAATGGTGAAGAAATCGCGTGAATACTGAAACTTTATTATAATTCAATCCATAATTGGCCTCTTTATATTCGTCTGCCCTAAGATTCAGTGGCTGTACATTTTTACTTTTAGCTAACATGGCATAGGCAAAATATTCATAAAAACTGAATTGCAAATTTTTGGCGATCCCCAGCTTGTCTTGAACAAATTCTGATATAACAAAGCGCTCACCAGTATCGCCATATTTATCCTCCCAATAGCGAATACTGGAATATTCATTCAGTCCTTCATCCATCCATGTATGGTATCGCTCGTTGCTTCCGAGGATGCCATAAAACCAATTGTGACCAACTTCATGCATAATGACCATTTCTAACATGGCCTTACTGGGCATAGATGAAATGACTGTAATATTGGGATATTCCATACCACCACCGGCAGACATATCTCCATCCACTGCTGTAATATGATTATATGGATAATCTCCATAATACCTGCTGTACCAATATCCTGAATCATGGAGGTATTCAATCGAATTCGACCACTGTTCTGCATTTTTGGGCATATAAAATGACCAGAGCGTTACCTTCCTTTTTTCATCACCTAATTCAAGTTTTCCTTTACGAATCATCCACGTTTTATCTGCAAACCATGCAAAATCATGGACGTTTTCTTGGTGAAAGTGAAGGGTCTTCATTTCAATACTCGAAGAATCGGATTCTTGATCACCTCTCGATTCTGAATGAGATTTTGTCCATTGTTTCAATTCTTCTTCGGGTAAGCGATGAATCGAATCTGCAACACCTACTAGGGAATCCAGCCATGCATATTCTGTCTTACCATTTACAATATCACCAGTGGCCATAATACGGTAATCCTTTGGCAAGGAAATCTTCACATCAAATGATCCAAATTCTGAATAGAATTCACCCATATTCAAATAGGGCATAGGGTGCCATCCTTTATGATCATAAACCGCCGGCTTGGGATACCATTGAGTGATTTCATAATGCTGACCCGTGTGGCCAAGGCGTGAAAATTGATCGGGAATTTTCACATAAAAGGGTGTTTCAATAATAATAGAGTTTCCGGGAGATAACGGTTGATTCAATTCAAGTTTAACTACATCAATCCATTCCTCGTGGTATGTCCAATTTGCTTTTTGGCCATTTACTGAAAAATCTAAACTATCTAAGAATCCACGTTGGGAGGAATCGGCCTTCGCAAATTTGGATTCACTTCCCTTTTGTTTTGCAAAGGCAGTTGAATCATTTTTATAAGCATTGGGCCAAATATGAAACCAGATAAAATTAAGTGTGTCTGGTGAATTGTTTTTATAGGTGAGTTTTTCAAATGCGGATAACGTGTGATCCGAATCATTTAATGTAACTTCAATATCATAGGCAACATACTGTTGAAAATAGTCTGCATTTTGGGCTGAAATAATGGATATGAAAAATATGGATAAAAGTAATTGACGCATACATTTCCTCATTTATGATGTTAAGATCATTAAAGGCGGGGATATTAATGTATAATATATATTAAATATAGATTTGGAGTATCAGCACCAGGATCGCTATCAACGTCCTGAGCATTTCCATGGTATGATTTTGTTTATCTAACCATTATTCTAATTTATTTCGTTTTTCTTGCTGATCACTCATAGGGTAAAAAAATGAAAAAGCCCTATTGTTTAACACAGGGCTCTTTCAATTGAACTTAGTTTTCGATTTAGAAGCCTTGGACTTTCCCAGATATTTTATAAATCTGGAAAACAATATGCCATCCTAGAGCCACAATAATCATTAGCACTAACCAGTTTGTGGAAGCAGTAACACCAAAGTTACCGCCAGCCAATACGGTAGTATGCTGGTTAATCATGGTCCAAATCAAAGGGACGCTCATATACGTATTGTGCTTTGATCGCAGCCCGGCAAGTGCCACCAATGATCCATCCGGCGCTTCACCATTCTTAATAGCTGTAATGATTTGTTGTTGGGCCGGCCAAATCCTGAACCACACATTGAAAGCCATATTGGTGCCAAAAAGGGCACCCAAATGGATATTAAACGAACGGTAGCTGAACCCTGCCCATTCTTTCATGAGATATACCACGGCTGCTACTAAGACAAAGCTGACAATCGTAATTAGTCTAACATTGGATGCAAGACCGCTTTTGTACAGAAAGTCGTATAAAAATACGCCGAGGAATGTAACGGCGATCATGACGAATGCTTCTGTGCCCCAACTGCCACCATCATCAAAAGTGAGTCCACCATGATAAAAAACAATCAATAGCAGAATAAATCCAGTAAACCATGTCCATGCAGCTCCCCAGCGGAAAAAGTAGAGCGCACGGGGCATGAGCTCGGGTACAATCTTTCGCTTTGTATCGGCATCCATGGTGGCAGCAAAGTGGCCATTGACCCAGTTAAAGAAATAGAGCAGGCCAATCCATAGTACGCCGGCAATAATATGAAGCCAT
>DKLW01000080.1:0-13048 GCA_002455835.1 Fidelibacterota bacterium UBA6630
GCTGCCACAGCCAAGCGATTGGCAAAAGATGGTTATGGCGTTATTGCGTTTCATTTCGATAGGGGTGAAGCAAAAAAGTTAGCTAAAGAAACCATCGCTGAAGTGAATGAAATAACCAATGGCCGCTGCCATTACTTTAACACCAATGCCGCCGCTGAAGAAACTATGGATAAATTTTTGCCTCAGATTAAAGAAATCACGGGTGGAGAGCCGGTAAAGCTTTTATTGCATTCCATTGCTTTTGGAACCACCACCAATTTCTTTGGGGAAAAACCAGTAACTCAACGTCAAATGGATATGACAGTTCACGTAATGGGGAATGCCCTTTTATATTGGACGCAAAAACTATTTGCAGAAGACTTATTAGGCAAAGGTTCCCGCGTAATGGGTTTGACCAGTGAAGGTAATTATCTCGCTATGGAAGGATACGGTCCTGTGAGTGTGGCTAAAGTAGCCATGGAAGCCATCATTCGGCAAATCGGCTGGGAATTGGGTCAATATGGTATTACTGCTAATGCCGTTCAAGCCGGGGTTACACCGACCCGTGCACTGACAAAAATTACAGAAAGATGGGAAGATTGGGTAGAGGGAACCAAGTTTAGGAATCCTATGCGTCGGACCACCATGCCAGAAGATGTGGCGGGGACCATTTCGATGCTGTTAAAACCAGAAGCGGATTTCATTAATTGTTCCATTATCTATTGCGATGGCGGTGAACACCGCTCAGGATCTATTTAAGTATTAAGGGTTAAATGAATGGGCAACGATGGATAATCGTTGCAAACGAATTAAGAGCCGGATTCTTCGAGTTCGGCTCTTTGCTTTATAAGGGAGACCAAATCGTAATGGTCTTTGGTTGGCAGCATTTGAAAACAGATTTCCGCCTCTTTTAAGGCATAATCCCACCAGCCTTTTTTCGTATACATGAGGGATAAATTATAATGGGCTTTACTTAACGCTTGATAATCTTCTCGGGCAAGATTCTTATGGGGTTCAGGGTATAATCGCGTCACTTCTTTAAATTCAAGGATCGCTTCTTCCACCAATCCTTTTTGGGCATACCATTTACCCAAATTTAAATGGCGTTGAGGATCTTCTTTGCATCCACTCACTAGGAATGTGATGGAAAGAATGAGGGCTGTTTTGGTAAGACTAAACGTCATTATAGGACTGTAAAATTGCGGTTTCTATCGTCAGAATTCCAAGCAAAAGATTTATGGATTTGAATCTATGATTGGTACCTAGTGAGGGTTTCTCACCAAGAAAATAATGATAAGGAATCCTGTAAGCATAGCCATCCCTAATATGCGGAATAAAAAAGTTAAACTCACCGTTTCGGCCAGTAATCCTCCCAAAGTGATGGCAATCAAAATAAAGGGAAATAAAATAGTATCAATCAAGGCCATGATCATTTTATTGTCACCATCTTCGCCTGCGAAATCAAAGACCAAGGACATGGCTGCTGGCATGAATGCGCCCTGAGCCATACCCAAAAAGATAAAAATACCATACACCCAAAACATAGATTGAGCTGTGAGAGCCGTACCCATGGCGAGCGTGTGGCATAAGAAACAAAAAGCCATGGCTGATTTATGACTGATTCGATCACCGATTTTTCCAGCAACAATACTGCCAAGGCCAAAGGCAATAAGGCGAGCGGCAGTTAAAAAGCCTGCCTCACTCACATCAAATTGAAAAAGATCTCTAGCGTACACCGCATACAAACTGATTGCGGGATACTGGGCGGTTAAAAATATTCGACTATAGATATATCGTCTAAAATTTTGGTTGGACTTTAATAATGTTTTGGTTTCAGTGATAAAATCCGAAACGGTTCTCTTTTTGGGATGGTGGGCCGGATTCTTCACCTTAAACCCTAGATAGGCAGCGATACTGAATATAAGCGCAATACCCAAAATGATGAACCCCCATCCAAAATTGGCAGGGAATGGGATTGAGCTACCCAACAAATTTCTTACCACAATACCGCCAATAAATCCACCAATGCTATTCCCAATAAATGAAATTCCTAAAAATGTCCCTCGATTTTTTCTATTGGTAACATGCTTTAAAAAATTGGTCCAAATGGGAATGATAAATCCAATGCCCAAAGCGTAAAAAATGAAACAGATGTAATAAAATATCCATGCACTTGGACCTGTGGGTGCAAAAAATGCAAAAACAAATCCAGCCGTAAAAATAGGCGGTAAAATGGTGAGATTCACTTTTACTGTGGCAGCACGAATGTTTACCGTATTTCGTGCAAGAAGGGCAGAGATCAATTGTGGTGCAGCCATAAGTATGGCCAAAAGCCCTGCCATAGATCCTGCGATAGCCAAAGGCGCGCCCAACAAAGTCATAAATAATGGCAGAATTGTGGAAACGTCATTGAAGGCGATACCAAATCCAAAAAAGAATTCGTGGAGAATGTTAAAACGGAGGTTTCTGCGCTGGTTATTCTGACTGAGTCTGGCCAAGGCTGTCGTCACGAGATAATAAGATAATGGCTCCGAGTAACAATGCGGTACCCATCCATTGTACGGTGGACATCATGTTTCCGCGGATATACCAATCTATGGCCACCGCCGATAATGGCCAAAATAGCTCATAGAGTGTCACATGAGATGCAGGCAAATGGTTGAGTCCATAATAATAAATGAATAACGCAAGGGATCCGGTGCTGATGACGATGAGTAGAATATATTTCCAGTGATCCAATGTCATTTCTGTGATCATTTCATATTGTCCCGTTGAAATCAACACAAACAAAGTAATGACCCCTGTAACGGAAAGGCGCAGAGATGTAACCGTCTTAAAGGATAGGCGCTTTAATGCATGCTTCCCGAGGACAGTGGAGCTCCCCCAACTGAATGCGGCCAGCAATGCAAGGAGTGCGGCGATAATGGTTTTATCATCCCATTCTGCCATGGGGCTATCGCCGAAAGTAACAAAATATCCCCCAATAATGGCCATGCCAGCCAGGATCAAAAACCGTTTAGTAATTTTCTCTTTCAGGGTAACCGCAGCCAACGCAATGGCGAATATGGGCTGAAATTTTTGAAGTAGCACAACCACAGAGAGATCAATATAGTTTACATAGCTAAGCGCCTTGGTGTAGAAAAATGTACCCAAAATGCCGCCACAAACACTGACCCACAGTATGGATATCCATCCCCGCTGCCTCAGAACAGATATTTCTTTCCATCCTTTTAAGAGGAATGGAAAAAATAAGATAGCACCAATCACATGCTCAATGGTAATAATGAGGAATGAAGGCAGTATAAAAAAATTTTGACGGATAAAGCCATCAAAACTCCAAAGGATGGCCGCCATGATGACAGCGAAGGCTGGGGCGTATTTTTTCATCGGTGAAAGTTAAGTTAAAGTTGTTGGCGGGTGAAAACCGTTAAAACGGATTCTTTATGCTTGACCGCCCGTGGTGGATAAGTCAGCAATATCAATCCCAAAAGATTGGATGGCCATCCCCCACATTTGTTCTACGGGGATTTTAAAAATAAAGTCCGGAGATGTTTCCTGAACCAGCCAGTCACCATTTTCAATTTCTCGCTCCAGTTGCCTTTCGGACCAACCCGCATGCCCCAGTAATAGTCGACTGTATTGTTCACAATTTTGGGACTTCATTTCATTGAGTGTTTTTTTATGACTGGATATAAAAAATTCATCCGATATCTTGATAGAATCATTCGAATGAAATTGGTTGCTGTGGAGTAAAATCCCCCGTTCTACCAATACCGGGCCGCCAAAATAGACTTGGGATACGGATTGAAGGATTTTATCAGACGATTCAAATATTTGGTCAAAAGTGTCTTTGAGTTCCGGATCGCGAAATGGTTTATTTACAATTAATCCCATGGCACCTTTCGCGTCATGTTCACATATAAAGACGACTGAATTTCCGAAGAAAGGATCCTGCATGTGGGGCATGGAAATGAGGATATGATTTATAATCGAATTCATAGCAGACATTATGGAATTGTGGGGCAGAATGCCATAGAATTTTTATTAGAATTTCTGCAAATCGTTTTTTGAACCGGGCCTATTTCAGTCGTAAATTCACGGCCGTCCCAAATTCATGCAAAATTAAAGATAAAATACCATGGCATCTCCAGCAGATAAGATTATAATTAAAGGCGCGCGTCAGCATAATTTAAAGAATGTTGATGTGGAAATTGACCGCAACCAATTGGTGGTTATTACCGGTCTATCTGGATCAGGGAAATCCTCTCTTGCTTTTGATACGCTCTACGCTGAAGGGCAGCGCCGGTATGTGGAATCATTGTCTTCTTACGCCCGTCAATTTTTGGGGCTCATGGAAAAACCAGACATGGATTATATCGAAGGACTGTCCCCTGCCATTTCTATTGAACAAAAAGCCACTGCTCGAAACCCAAGGTCGACAGTTGGTACCGTAACCGAAATCCATGATTATTTAAGACTGCTTTATGCCCACGTGGGTAAACCTCATTGTTGGAAGTGTGATCGGCCCATTCAACGGCAAACGGTACAGCAGATTGTGGATACAATTGTCAAATTCGGTGAAGGTGCGCGGATTTACATTTTAGCACCGGTGGTGCGAGGTCGAAAAGGACAACACAAAGGTATATTTGAAGAAGTGCGTAAAGAAGGATTTCTCCGGGTGCGTGTGGATGGCGCCATTCATTCGGTAGATGAAAAACTCACATTAGAAAAAAATAAAAAACATTCAATTGAAGTGGTAGTAGACCGCCTCGTATTGGAAGATGACTATAAAGAACGATTGACCGAATCGGTGGAGCTTTCGTTAAAAATTGGATCTGGCTTGACTATTGTCCATGAATTACCAAATACGGATCATTTATTCAGCGAACATTTTGCCTGCCCCCATTGTGAAGTATCCATGGAAGAATTATCTCCGCGGATGTTTTCATTTAATTCTCCATACGGTGCCTGCCCCAATTGCGATGGACTGGGGTCACACATGGAGATTGATCCGGAATTGGTAGTGCCGGACAAAACAAAATCACTTATTCAAGGGGCCGTTGTTCCCCTTGGCGAGCAACCTCGAGGCAATTGGTATGGCAGCATATTAAAAAGCCTATCTAAGCATTATGATTTTAACTTTACGACCCCTTGGTGCAAGTTAGATCGAGATATACGTAGCATGTTATTGACAGGGACAGGCGATCAAAAACTGAAAATGAAATACTCTTCAGAGCGATGGAGTGGCACTTATACGGGTGGGTGGGAAGGAGCGATCCCCAATTTGATGCGGCGCTATAAACAAACAAAATCCAACCATATCCGGGATTGGATTGAACAGTTCATGAGCATGCGACCATGCCCTGAGTGTGGCGGGTCCCGGTTGAAGGAAGAATCTCGAGCCGTGAGAATTGGCGAAAAAAGTTTGGGTGAAATATCTTCCTACTCTATAAAAAATGTTAAAACATTTTTTGGAGATCTTCAGCTTGGTAAAACCGATACCGCTATCGCAGAACAAATTTTAAAAGAAGTACAAGACCGTCTCAGCTTTCTTATGGATGTGGGATTAGATTATCTTACATTAGATCGATCTGCTACCACCTTATCCGGAGGCGAAGCACAACGGATTCGTTTGGCAACCCAAATTGGAAGTCAGTTGGTAGGGGTCCTTTATATTTTAGATGAACCTTCCATTGGTTTGCACCCCAGAGATAATAATCGCTTATTGAATTCCTTGAAAAAATTACGCGATTTAGGGAACTCCATTGTGGTAGTAGAGCATGACCAGGAAACGATGGAATCAGCAGATCAAATTATTGACATTGGCCCCGGTGCCGGAGAGCATGGGGGCAAAGTGGTTTATGCAGGTACCCCCAAAAATATTTTAAAATCCAAATCTTCTATAACGGGGCAATATTTATCCGGGAAGAAAGTCATTCCATTACCAAAATTTCGACAACGTGGTAATGGCAAGGTGTTGACAGTAACTGGTGCCCGTGGCAATAATTTAAAAGAAATAGAAGTTTCATTTCCGTTAGGTAAATTAGTGGTGGTTACAGGTGTGAGCGGGTCGGGTAAAAGTACACTTGTGAATGAAACTGTATTTCCGATTTTGTCGAAAGAATTGAATAACGCCCGAGCCTATCCACTCCCCTATGAAAGATCAAAAGGGATAGAGTATTTGGACAAGGTGATTGAAATTGATCAAAAACCCATTGGCAGAACACCTCGCTCCAACCCGGCAACTTATACAGGCGTCTTTACATTCATTCGGGATCTCTTTGCTCAATTGCCTGAATCCAAAATTCGCGGATATAAACCGGGACGTTTTTCATTTAATGTGAAAGGTGGCCGCTGTGAATCCTGCGAGGGTGATGGAATTATCAAAATTGAAATGAATTTTCTCCCGGATGTTTATGTGACTTGTGAGGTTTGCAAAGGAGCGCGATACAATCGAGAGACCTTGGAAATAAAATATAAGGGGAAAAATATTGCGGACGTCTTGAATATGTCCGTGGAGGAAGCCACAGAATTTTTCCAAAATATTCCCCAAGTGATGAAAAAAATGGTAACCCTAAACGATGTGGGCTTGGGTTATATCCGATTGGGGCAGCAAGCCACCACCCTATCCGGCGGCGAGGCTCAACGTATAAAATTGGCGTCAGAACTATCTCGCGCATCTAAGGATAAGACATTTTATATTTTGGATGAGCCCACCACAGGACTCCATTTTGAAGATGTAAGTTTATTGTTGGGCGTCCTCCAAAGATTGGTGGATCGAGGGAATACTGTGGTGGTCATTGAACATAACTTGGATGTGATCAAAAGTGCCGACTGGATTGTGGATTTAGGTCCCGAAGGGGGCGAAGACGGGGGGCGTCTCATTTTTTCAGGCACGCCAGAAAACTTATCAAAACAAAAAGGATCATATACAGGGTCTTTCCTTAAACCGTTATTAAATGGAAAGTTAGTGGAATCATGAAATCTCCAAACGAGTTAAAACAATTTTATCCCCATTGGGAAATCACCAAAGACCTTATCGATCAATGTATCGATATCATGCTAAACCTGCGCCAGTCCGGCCACCCTGGAGGATCTCGATCGAAAGTCCACGGAATGGTTACCACCCTTTTGTCTGGTGCTATGCGTTGGGATATCCGTGAAGCCGGTAAACGATTTGCCGATCGTTATGTTTTGGTAGCGGGCCACGCAAACCCTGTTGTTTATGCCACCCTGGCTGTGCTCAATGAAGCTTTGCGCATCAAACACCGCCAAACAGGTGATTCAAAATATCAGCATTTTAAAGACGAAAAATTTCAACTTGTTTGGGAAGACCTATTAACCCTCCGGAATAATGGAGGTCTACCGGGTCATGCTGAGATGGAAGGTAAAACATTGTTTTTCAAATTCAATACGGGGCCCAGTGGACATGGTTCCCCTGCAGCGGCTGGAGAAGCCTTGGCATTGAAAATGGCCAATACACCGGAAGTAAAAGTTTTCGCTTTTGAAGGTGAGGGCGGATTTACCACTGGCGCATCACATGAGACGATTAATTCCGCCTGGGGGCTGGGACTGGGCAACCTGGTTTACTTTATGGATTGGAACGATTTTGGTATTGATGCACGCCCTTTCAGCTCCATTATGTATGGCACGCCCGAAGATTGGTTTGGATCACATGGTTGGCATGTAGAAGGCACTATGAATGGGGAGGATTGGGGTGAACTTACAGAAGCCTACTATCGTTTATTGGTTGAGAATGCCGATCCAAAAGTACCGAAGGTAATCTACGGCCGTGGAGTAAAAGGCCGCGGTTATCATAAAATTGATTATGCAAGTCACGGGGCAGCTCATAAACGCAATTCAGAATTATTCTGGCGTACCAAGCAGGATTTTGCAGAAAAGTATGATATAAATTTTGATCAATTTGGTGCAGAAGGGGCAGATTCGAGAGGTGGACAGGAAGATCAAGCCACATCTTATTTTAATTCCGTTTTTTCTGTTATGGAAAAGAACCAAGAATTGGTGGATTATTTGGCAGAAACATTAATCTCTGTTGGCGATTCCGTCCCTAGTAAAATTGAAGGTTGCAAGGTCACGGTAAAAAACCCTGCAAAAGATGAATTATTGTTTGATGTAAACAATCTACCAGAGGATCTGTTTGTGGCACCGGGAGAAAAAGCGCCCAATCGTGTTGGGTTTTCAAAATACGCCAGCTATATCAATACGAAATCTATTCAAGAATATGGCCGCCCTCTGGTGATTGCTATGAGTGCAGATTTGGCCGACTCCACTAATATTTCTGGATTTGCCAAGGGATATAACGGCGCTGAAGATTTAGGATTATTTGATAGAGAAACTAACCCAGATAGTCCACTCATGCCTCAGGGGATTACAGAATTTGCAAATTCTGGGATGTTGGCAGGCCTATCCACCGTAAATTTTAATGAAGATCCTTATGCTGAATACAATGGCTTTTATGGTGCCATGAGCACTTACGGGTCATTCAGTTATTTGAAGTATGGACCCGTGCGGTTATTCAGTCAAATCGCCCAGGATTCCGATTTAAAAGTGGGTAAAATGATTTGGGTGGCGGGGCATTCTGGCCCTGAAACGGCAGAAGACAGCCGGACCCACTTTGGTATTTTTGCACCGGGCGTTACCCAATTATTGCCCGATGGACATATTATAAACCTTCACCCGTGGGAGCATAATGAGGTTGCACCGGCTTTAGCCGCAGCATTGGCCACAGATGTACCCGTGGTGGCCATTCACTTGACACGTCCTCCTGTTGAGATTCCAGATCGAAGCGCATTGGACATGGCATCCCATCTGGATGCAGCAAAGGGTGCTTATATCATTAAGGATTATGATGAAAGTCGACCAATAGAAGGTGTCGTAATTATTCGCGGCACCAGTTCCACTCGTTCATTGGTTTCTATTTTACCGAAGCTGAAATCAGAAGGTCCCAATATAAAAGTGGTGGCAGCTATTTCTTGGGAATTATTTCAAAGACAACCAGAGGATTATCGCCAAAAAATTATTTCTGATCAGGAATGGATAGATGCCATGGTCATCACCAACGGTGCTCGTCGCCTCATGCACAAGTGGGTGGCCAATCGGGTAGTAGAAGAGTACAGTATGAGTCCGGACTTTGACAACCGTTGGCGCACTGGCGGTTCGGTGGATGAGATTATAGCCGAATCGAATTTGGACCCCCAAAGCATATGGGATGGTATTGCAAAATTTGCTGCCGATAGGAAAACTCGTTTGAGTCAAATTCGGAACTCCGTTCCTGCATAAAATGGTGAAAATTTGACGACCCCCCCTTCATTTTTGTACTTTCCTACCCCGGAAATGTGCAATTTATTTCAATTTGAGCCAAAATGTGACTGATATTCATATCACAGACCCCCAGCCTTTTGAAGAAGATTTAGTCATTGAGAAGTCCCTACGCCCTAGCCAGATGGATGAATTTATCGGCCAAAAGGATGTGGTTGACAGTCTCACGCTCTATATTGAAGCGGCTAAAAATCGTGGAGAGGCATTGGATCACGTTCTTTTTTTTGGTCCGCCCGGATTGGGAAAAACAACACTGTCCAATATTATTGCTTCAGAATTGGGTGTTAGCGTAAAACAAACATCCGGACCAGTGTTAGAAAGAGCGGGTGATTTGGCAGGTGTGCTTACGAATCTTCAGGGGAGAGATGTATTTTTCGTAGATGAAATTCACCGCCTCAATTCAGTGGTGGAAGAATATCTTTATTCAGCCATGGAAGATTATCGGATCGAAATCATGATTGATAAAGGTCCTAGCGCCAGAAGTGTGCAACTCAATATTGAACCCTTTACATTGGTGGGGGCAACAACTCGGTTAGGTAATTTAACATCACCACTGAGAGATCGTTTTGGTGTCGTATTGCGTGTTGATTATTACGATCCACAGGATCTATTTCAAATTGTCACACGCTCTGCGGAAATTTTGGAAGTAGAAATTGATAAAGCTGGCGCCATGGAATTAGCACGGCGTTCTCGTGGAACCCCTCGGATTGCCAATCGCATTCTTCGGCGAACACGAGATTACGCCCAAGTGAAAGCCAATGGCAAAATAGATGAAGCTGTTGCAAAAGCATCCCTCACATCCCTTGGGATTGATGAATACGGGTTAGACGATATGGATCGAACCATCCTCGTTGCATTGATTGATAAATTTAATGGGGGACCGGTAGGTGTGAATTCACTATCCGTAGCTGTTAGTGAAGATGCAGCTACCATTGAAGATGTATATGAGCCTTATTTAATTAAAGAAGGATTTATCCAGCGGACGAATCGTGGCCGCATCGCTCAGGCACAGGCATATGACCTACTGGGCAGAACAATTACAGAAAAACAACAAAGGTTATTTGAATGATTCAAAAAAAGAAAAAATGGAAACTGGCGGATTTTGACTACCCACTGCCGGAAAAATATATAGCCCAATACCCGGCCAAAAGGCGGGACTTGGCCAAACTAATGGTCATCCACCGAGATACGGGCAAGATTGAACATAAAATATTTTCTAACCTACCAGAATACCTGCGACGGAATGACCTCATAATTACCAATAATACGAAAGTATTTCCGGCGCGGCTCTATGCCAGTAAAGATCGAACCGAAGCCAAGGTAGAAGTCTTCTTACTCCGTGAATTGGAAAACGATCTATGGGAAGTTATGGTTCGCCCGGCGCGTAAAGTACGGATTGGGAACAAACTTATGTTTACCAAAAATGTCTATTGTGATGTGATTGACAATACGATTTCTGGCGGACGTGTGGTGCGTTTCGAATATGAAGGTGAAAATATTTATGATGTAATTGATCGGGTTGGTATCTCTCCCCTTCCACCTTATATCAAACGGGAATCGGAGCCAAAAGATAAAGTGCGTTATCAAACTATATTTGCATCAAAAAGAGGTGCAGTAGCCGCGCCCACAGCGGGCCTTCACTTTACCGATGGATTGATTAACCGTATCCACGCCAAAGGGGCAAAAACAGCCCATACTACTTTGCATATCGGGCTAGGCACTTTTCGTCCGGTACAGGTTGAAGACTTGAACCGACACCAGATGGATTCTGAATATTTTGAGGTAGATCCTGCAACAGCTATGTCCATTAATGAAACGAAGAAAAAACGTCGCCGTGTATTTGCGGTGGGGACATCCACAGTGAGATCCCTTGAAACAGTGGCTGTGTCCGGGTTCCAGGTATCACCGAAGCGGGGTTGGACGGATAAATTCATTTATCCCCCTTATGAATTTAAAATGGTAGATGCCATGATTACGAATTTTCATCAGCCAAAGAGTACGCTACTCATGATGGTTTCTGCATTTGCAAACCGCGATCTCATCATGAAAGCTTATCGAGAAGCAAAGAAAAATGATTATCGTTTCTTGAGCTATGGCGACGCCATGTTAATTCTTTAATTACTTTAGCGAAGAGTAAAATTAAATGAAAATAACTGCCGTTATTCCAGCAGCCGGAAGCGGTGAACGCTTTGGCGGTAAAAAGCAGCTAAAAATTCTGGATGGCCGTCCACTATTGTACCATACATTACAGCCCTTTGTTCGATTAGGGTTGATTAATGAAATTGTTGTGGTGGTAGCCAAAGAGGACGTAGATCAGGTGAATCGTGAATTGGGATCAATGATATCTGCGAAGCCGGTGAAAGTGGTTGCCGGTGGGAAGTCTCGACAGGTTTCAGTCCACAATGGATTGGCCGCAGCAGATGATTCCTCTGAACTCATTTGCGTTCATGATGCGGTACGGCCGTTTGTGTCAGAAGATTTGATTGAAAAAGCAGCCAATGCCTGTAGTGAACATGATGGTGTCATTGTGGCGCAATCTTCTACAGATACAATTAAAAGGATTATGGAAGACCAAATTTTAGAGACCATCCAAAGAGAAACCATTTGGCGGGCCCAAACACCTCAGGTGTTTTCAAAGGCAGCACTGCAGGAAGCATTAGAATTGGCTGAAGCAGAGGACATTCAGGGAACGGACGAAGCATCCCTTTTGGAGCGGATCGGCTACCAAGTGGGCTTTGTGGAGGGCTCGTCCTTGAATATTAAAATTACTACTGAAGAAGATTGGATTTTTGCAAAAGCGATTTATAACAGGTTGCAAAAGTAAGTTTACTAAACCAAAAAGGATTGCTGTCATTACGAGTAACCCCGATTGCGTCGAGGCTCGCGACGACATGAAATGAAATGATCAAAACAGGCATAGGTTACGACGTACATCAAATGGCTGACGGTGAAAAACTCATCTTAGGCGGTGTAGAAATTTCCAGTGAAGTGGGTGCCGTGGGGCACTCTGATGGAGACGCCCTCCTCCATGCTATTGTGGATGCTTTGCTTGGTGCCTCTGGCTTGGGTGATATCGGGCAACTCTTTCCCAGCGAAAACGACCAATGGAAAGACGCAGACAGTTTGCAATTCCTAAATTTGGTTGGCGAAAAGGTCCGAAGCGCCGGCTTTGAGATCAACCACATTGATGCCATCATTATTTTGCAAAAGCCAAAACTGGCGGGCTTCATTCCGGAAATGAAATATAAAATTGCTTATACACTTCAATTGGTCGAAGGGCAGGTTTCTGTAAAAGCCACCACCACAGACCATTTGGGATATATCGGTGAAGGCAATGGCATTGCAGCCCAAGCCATTGCGACCATACAAGGATAAATTAGGGCATGGATTGCCCATCTAACTCCAAAGTCAACATCGGACTTAAAGTTCTCAGTCAGCGGGATGACGGATACCATAATATTTATACGGTCTTTCAAGAATTGGATTTTGGGGATACAATCACAATTGGAAAAACCGATAGTGGATGTAAAATAAAATCCAACGTTGATTGGATACCC
The DNA here is from genome assembly GCA_002455835.1 of Fidelibacterota bacterium UBA6630. GTDB lineage: Bacteria > Fidelibacterota > Marinisomatia > Marinisomatales > TCS55 > TCS55. The sequence continues at coordinate 12,876 of DKLW01000080.1, forward strand.
ACAGACAAATCGAACATTTGTTATAAAGCCTATTCTGCCATAAAAACAAAATCCCCATATTTAGGGGGTATTTCGATTCACATTGAAAAAAATGTACCCATTGGCAGTGGGCTGGGTGGTGGTTCTGCAAATGCTGCTGCTGTTTTAAAGGGGATAAATGAATTATATGGACT
>DKLW01000015.1:0-14825 GCA_002455835.1 Fidelibacterota bacterium UBA6630
TTTCTTCATTCATTGCAGCGGGGATGAGTTACAGCAACCACGGCATTAACATGATTCCTTTCTACATTTATTATTCTATGTTTGGGTTCCAGCGAGTGTGGGATTTGATTTGGGCAGCGGGAGATATGCGTGCCCGAGGATTTTTGTTAGGTGGCACTGCGGGACGCACCACGCTGAATGGCGAAGGGCTTCAGCACCAGGATGGGCACAGTCATTTAGCTGCGGCGGCAACCCCAAACATTAAAGCCTACGATTTAGCTTATAGCTATGAGATTGCAACTATTATTCATCACGGGATGAAGGAAATGGTCCAGGACAATAAAGATGTCGTTTATTATCTCACGTTGGAAAATGAGAATTATGTGCATCCGCCTATGCCGGCGGATGTGGCCGATGATATTATAAAAGGGCTTTATAAAATTCATACCACGGAGAAGCCGGTGATCCGTTTGCTTGGCAGCGGCCCCCTTATGGGGGAAGTTTTGGCGGCGGCAGAATTGTTGAAACAAGATTGGGGCATCGATCCGGGGATTTGGAATGTCACCAGTTTCAGTGAATTAAGACGAGATGCAGAAGAGGTGGATAGGTGGAATTTGATCCATCCCGATCAGGAGCCAAAACAATCCCATTTGGAGCGTAAATTGAGCAAACATCGTGTACCAACCGTTGTATCATCGGATTATGTAAAAATGGTTTCAGAGCAAATTGGCCCCTATGTTCCTGGCCCATATTATGCCCTGGGGACGGATGGATTTGGCCGTAGCGATACTCGGGAAAATCTTCGACATTTTTTCGAAGTAGATCGTTATTATATCGTTCTCACCGCCATCCGCGCTTTAGCGCTGGATGGGAAAATGGATATGTCCAAAGCGGATGAAGTCATGAAAAAATATAATATAGACCCGGATAAACCGAGTCCCATCACCGTTTAGGATGAACTATGATTAAAGAAATTATTCTACCGGATTTGGGTGAAGGCATCGAAGGCGCTGAAGTCAGTGAAGTGTCCGTTGCTTCCGGTGATACTGTTTCACCCGATGATACCATTCTTGTTTTAGAATCGGATAAAGCATCCATGGAAATTCCTGCTGAAGTTAGTGGAATAGTTAAAGACATATTGGTGGCTGCAGGAGATGAATTAAAAACAGGCCACCTCCTGATGAAAATAGAAGCTCCCGACACAAACGATGAGGATGGTAAACCGGAAACCGCCGTGGAAGAAGAAATCGAACCAACCGCTGATCTAAAACCAGAAATATCAGAAACGCCCCCAATCCCGGCATTAGAAGATAGTGGGTCAATGGATCATGTGTTTGCCTCCCCTGGTGTCCGCCGCTTGGCTCGGGAATTAGGAATTAATCTCCAAATGATTCAAGGTACGGGCCTGAAGGGACGTATTACAAAAGACGATCTTAATGCCTATATCAAACTTCAGATGGCCATGTCCTCTGGCACGTTGCCTGCACCACAATCGGAAATTGATTTTTCGCAATGGGGAGACATTGAAGTTCAAAAACTCACTCGCATCAAACGCATCACCGGCGAGCGCCTCCAACGGGCTTGGCAGTCGATTCCACATGTAACGCAATTTGATGAAGCAAATATCACAGAACTGGATGCTTTACGAAAAGAAATGAAATCAGCCGGCGCTGAAAAAAATATTAAAGTCACTTTTCTGCCCTTTTTAATGAAAGCCACCGCCGCGGTATTAAAGGAAATGCCCGAGTTCAACAGTTCCCTAGATCATACCGGCCAAAATTTAGTTTTCAAAAATTATTATCATTTAGGCATCGCCGTAGATACACCGAGCGGGCTTACAGTTCCTGTGGTAAGAGACGTGGATCAAAAATCCATTTATGAACTTTCAGAGGAACTCATGGACTTAAGCACACGAGCCAGAGATAAAAAATTAAAACCAGACGAAATGAAAGGCGGAACATTCACGATCTCAAGTTTGGGCGGCATTGGGGGGACAGCGTTTTCACCTATTGTGAATCCCCCGGAGGTTGCCATTATGGGCGTTTCGCGAAGCGCATGGAAACAAGTTTTTGACAAATCGTCTGGAGAGTTCCCAATAAGGTATATCATGCCTTTTTCTTTGTCGTATGATCATCGGGTGATTGATGGCGCTGCCGCCGCTACGTTTACATCAAAGTTTGCAACAACGCTCACAGATTTAGATCTTTTTAAAGTCTAACGCCAATGGGAGAATCTAAACAAATAGAGATTGTAGTCATCGGCGCTGGTCCTGGCGGGTATGCTGCAGCCTTTCGGGCTGCTGACCTTGGGAAACAAGTTTTACTCATTGACCGAGATCCAGAATTGGGTGGTGTATGTCTGAATCGCGGTTGTATCCCATCCAAAGCATTGCTTCATATTTCTAAGGTCATGGATGAGGCAATTCATCTTAAAAAAATGGGAGTGACCTATGGCGAACCGGAGATTGATATTGATCAAATTCGAGCCCACAAAAACAAGATTGTGTCTCTGTTAAATGGTGGCATTGCCCAAATGGCGAAAGCCAGAAAAGTGGAAACCCTTCAAGGTTTGGCTTCCTTTACATCCGATTCAGGATTAATTGTTCAAACGGATTCCGGCGATGTAACAGTGACATTTGACCAATGCATTATCGCAGGCGGTTCCTCGTCGGCTATGATTCCGGGTGTACCTGCAGATCATCCATCTGTCCTGACGTCACGCACCGCACTGGATTTGAAAGATATTCCTGAAAGATTATTAGTCATCGGCGGCGGCGTAATTGGTCTGGAATTAGGACAGGTATATGCAGTCCTAGGGTCAAAGGTGTCGGTTGTAGAATTTTTGCCCAATTTAATTCCGGGCGCAGATCAAGACATGGTTAATCCACTTCAAAGAAAGCTTAAAAAACAATTTGAATCGATTTTACTGTCTTCAAAAGTAACCGCAACCGATCCAAACGAGGACGGCACAATCAGCGTCACTATTGAAAATGAGAGCGGGCCTTATACAGAAACTTATAATAAAGTGCTAGTTGCTGTGGGCCGAAAGCCAAACACGAGCTTACTGAACATTGAAGCGACAGACGTTAGTATAAACGATCAAGGGTTTATTAACGTTGATGTATATCAACGGACAACGGCAAAAAACATTTATGCCATTGGCGACATCGCCGGGAATCCGATGTTGGCACATAAAGCTACTCACGAGGGCAAGGTTGCAGCAGAGGTTGCCTCGGGCCACCCGGCTGCTTTTGATGCTCGGGCAATTCCATCCGTAGTATACACAAACCCTGAAGTGGCCTGGGCCGGGCTCACAGAGACAGAAGCAAAAGAAAAATCAATCCCTTATAAAAAGGGGGAATTCCCCTGGGCCGCAAGCGGAAAAGCCATCGCATTGGGCGCAAACCAAGGCAAGACTAAAATATTATTTGACCCTGAAACAAAACAGGCGATGGGCGTAGGCATAGTTGGCCCGGGCGCTGGGGACATGATATCAGAAGGCGTTTTGGCCATCGAAATGGGCGCTGACGCAGAAGATATCAGCCTTACTGTTCACCCGCACCCCACTCTTGGAGAAACGTTTGCTATGGCCGCAGAGGTATTTGAAGGCACCATTACGGATTTATATGTCCCCAAAAAATAACCAACTCCATGACGGGTTTGACTTTGTCAAATCGTCTGGCGGTATTGAAGAATACACACTAAAGAAAAACAACCTAACTGTATTGGTTTTAGAGGACCGCTCTGCGCCGGTGGCTACATTTATGATTACTTACCATGTGGGTTCTCGAAATGAAGCTATAGGACACACAGGCGCCACACACCTTTTAGAACATCTCATGTTCAAAGGGTCTAGAAACTTTAACAAAGAAAAGGGGACGGCAATTTGGACAGAGCTCCAAAACCTTGGCGCTCAAATTAACGCCACCACGTGGAACGACCGAACCAATTACTTTGAAGTCGTTCCCAGCGAGCACCTTGAGCGCGCAATTGCTATAGAGTCTGATCGCATGCGATATGCTTTTTTAAGAGATGAAGACAGAGAACCCGAAATGACAGTTGTTCGGAATGAGTATGAGCGCGGTGAAAACAGCCCCTTTGATGTCTTAGATAAAAATATCTGGGCCACAGCATATCAAGCCCACCCCTATCACCACTCCACAATTGGGTGGCGCTCCGACATTGAAAATGTTTCTACAGAAAGACTTCAGGCGTTTTACCACACATACTATTGGCCCAACAATGCAACAGCAACAGTCATCGGAGACTTTGATAAAAAAGAGGCGCTGAGTTTAATAAAAAAACACTTTGGCGAACACACTGCCTGCGAAAATAAAATTCCTGAAATGTACACAGAAGAGCCGGCGCAAGAAGGACCAAGACGCACAACGGTAAAGCGAATTGGGCAAACCAGTATTGTTGGGGTTGCCCACAAGACGCCAGAAGGGCTTCACCGCGACACCTACAGCTTTCAACTTTTGGGCAAGATTCTCGCAGATGGGAAGACCAGCCGATTCCATAAAAAAATTATAGATAAAGGGTTGGCAACCTCAATTTTTATGTATGATTTTCCCTTTAAAGACAATGGTCTATTTATTACATATGCGTTTTTGACGCCGGGGGTTGATCACCATAAGGTAGAAGAAATTATTTTAAATGAATATGAAGACACCATCAAGAACGGCATTTCTTCAAATGAACTCAGTCGCGCAAAGGCCCAAATGCGAGCATCTGTGGCATATAGTCGGGATGGTTCCTATGCTGTTGCCAGCGCTCTAAACGAAGCCATTGCGATTGGTGATTGGACGTTTTATACAACATTTATGGATAATATTGAATCCGTTTCTGGTTCAGAGATTCAAGAGGCCGCTAAAACATATCTTAAAGAAAACCAATCAACTGTGGGCTATTTTATTGCTCTGGATCCAAAATAATTATGGGCAATTTTAAAGATCGAGTAAAACAAAGCACACCGATTGAGGGCATTTCTTCATATGTAATGAAAACGGGCGCGATGGATATCGTTACCCTTTCGGGCAGTTTTTTTGGAGGCGCCCTACATAGTCAAAGTCATAAAGAACAAGCGGCGACCATTACCGCCTCTATGTTGGATAAAGGAACCATAAAGAAAGATAAATATGAGATTAGCGATCAACTGGAATCGGTTGGGGCAGACATTCATTTTATGTCTAACCGGCATCACACACAATTTTCAGCACATTGTTTAAAAGAAAATCTCAATACGGTCATTGCTCTATTGGTTGAACAGTTGCGCACCCCAAGATTTCCGGAGAAGGAACTATCAACGCTAAAAACAAGAGTGGTTGGCAACCTTACGCGGGCGAAAGAAGACACAAAAAAATTGGCATCTATTGGCTTACTGCAGACACTTTACCCGGTTGATCATCCAAACTATAGATTTTCTTTGGATCATACCATAAATAGCGTGGAAAAGCTAACCCGGTCGGATATTATCGCTTTTTATAACAAACGATACGGGTTGGGAAGTATAAACATTGTAGCGACCGGGGACGTTGACGCAAATGAGCTAGAAGATTGCATCAAAAATGAATTTGATGGATGGGCGACGCAGGATACAGGGCCGCTACCCATAAGATGTAAGGCGAACAAAAGTAAGCGAGAAGATAAAACCATCCACGTTCCAGACAAGACCAGCGCAGATTTATACATAGGACAGCCCATTGGCATTGATAGAGACCATGAGGATTATTATGCACTTATGATGGGTGTATATATTTTAGGGGGAAACTTTTCCGCCCGCCTTATGCAAACCGTAAGAGACCAACAGGGGCTCACTTATGGGATCGGCTCTTCAGTTTCCGGCGCAGCGTTTGGCGCTGATGGATACTGGAGCACTTGGGGCACTTTTGCCCCCGATGCTATATCTAAAGGGAAAAAAGCAACGATAGAAGAAATTGAAAAATGGTATAAATCTGGTGTAGCGGAAGAAGAGCTTTCGGCGAAAAAAACAACAATTACGGGCGCTTATAAGGTGGGGATGGATACAACCAGTGGCCTTACGGCACAAATATTAACTAACGCCGAGCGAGGAAAACCCATTGGCCATCTTGATACTTATACCGACATAATAAACAGTCTGTCTCTAGATAAAGTGAATGGGGCCATTAAATCTTATATTAACCCAGACCAACTGGTAACAGTTGCTGCTGGCACATTTGAATAACCGTTTGTGGATGTAATATTAATTGCCGCCGTAACGCAGGACGGCTTCATTGCTCGCCACAAAAGCGAGACGGTCACTTGGTCGAAAGACCTTCACTTGTTTAAAGAACAAACCACGGGGTTCCCCGTGATTATGGGATCGAACACGTTTAATTGTATTCAAAAAGCACTTACAGGTAGGGAAATAATTGTTGTCCACCGTAACGATAACCCGGGGGAAATTTTAAAAAATTTAAATTCCGAAAAATGTTTTATAGCTGGCGGCGGAAAAACAAACGCGAGATTTTTTGATTATCTAACTCACGCCTATCTTACACCACACCCCTTGATTTTTGGGGAGGGCATACCGCTTTTTTCTGATTCAGCTAAAGAGATGGAATTGGTTTTAGAGAAAAAAATTCCTGTTTTGCCAGGTGCAGGAATTGATCAATATCAATATAAAATAAAATAGATATACTATCGAGGGGGGCGCTATCCTTTTGCCCGCTTCGCTTTCACGATCGCTGCCTTTATTTTTCCTCGGATGACTCTATCATCTAAGGCATTGATTTCATCCATATTACCATTAACGCCCGCATCCACGAGGCGTGCAATGATATCTTCTTCTGACTCTTCGCCAGATGAGGTCGGCGCTTCAACTGCCGGCGCCGCTTCTGGCGCAGCTGAAACTTCTGGCATGGCGGGACGGTCAACTGATCCCCGTTTAATTTTAACCATCATTGCCTTGGCTTTGCCCCGGGTGGGTTTATCGGTGATTGCATTAATAGGATCATCATCGCCATCGAGTGCCTTGTTTACAACAAAGGCAATTAAGTCTTCAGGATTTGAAAATGAGTGCAACCCACCACCACTGCTTTCTGTTAGTGCAGGAGCAGCAGGAGATCCTTCAACAGGTTCTTCTGAAAGCGCCTTTACTAAATGATCGGGCATCACATTGCCTTTTCGTTGGGACTGGACCAACATGGCTTTTGCCATACCTCGAGTGGGCTTATCTGGGATAGCATGAACCAAATCCATATTGCCATCTAAACCCGCTTGTACGGCGCGGGCGATAATTGCTTCTCGGCTATACTGTGGCCCTGATGCCTGTTCCGCTGATTGATTTTGATCGTCTTCAACCACTTCTTCAGGAATAAAGTATCCAAGATTATCTAAAATTTTGGATTTACTGGTGGTAAAACCCCACAAGGTCATCCATGAAAATAAACCGCGACTTGTTCGGCGGCAGGTGACCTCTGTGCCCCCTGGTGACGGAGCGAGATTAAAAACAACCGTTTCTTTATGAAAGGGGTTAAAGCGCATTTTTAATGCAAATTGTTTTTGATCTTCAACGGATGTGATTTGTCCACGAAAGGCCGGGGACAAGCTGAACGGCCGAATTCGAATGGCGGCGCCAGGAGCGCAATCAAATTGTTCGAAGGAATACCTATGAACATAGCGATCAGTTTGAACCACGGGTAAAACACGCAGTATGCCGGGGAACCAAAAATTATAATCAGAAAGTTTTGTAATGGCATTCCACACCATTTTAGGCTTGGCACTATAATTGTGCTTTACAATCGTTTCAGCAGCGAAGGGTTGGAGATAAGTAGACACCTGGCTGGTGATCACCTGATCCCGGCTAGCATCTATAATAAACATGATTACCACAATAAAAAATGCAGCAATGGCTATAGTCATAATCATTCTATATGTTCCAAAATTAAGACGAGATTTTACATATGATAATAGGAATATCTGAAGCCTTTGATTTAGAGAAGAAGCGAGAAGGTAATATCAATTCTTTTTCAATAGCATATCGAGCTAAGTCGGCCAAATCGTGTTTTTTTAGTTATTTTCAGATATTTTATTGATTAACCTTATATGCTATAAGCCCTATTTTGATTGCTCGAAATAAGGCTTTTTTGTTTTTGGACCTAAAGTTTGTTTAAATTAAAACCACATGAAAGATCTGTCTGAGAATAAAGCGCCGTTGATAAGCCATCGGGGAGTTAAGTCAACCCATCCTGAAAACACCCTAGGGGCATATAATGATGCAATAAAGGCGGGATTTGAAGCGATCGAATTGGATGTGGTAATGTCCAAAAATAAAACGCTTTACTGTTCTCACAACCACGATTTAGAGCTAGAAACAGACGGGTTTGGATATATTCCCGATCTCAGTGACGCAGAGATTGACTCCTGTTTGGCCATTCACCCAATCACAGGCAGAAAAGAAAAGATTCCACGATTAGAGGGTGTTTTAAAAAAGTTGCCCAATAAGATGTATTTAAATATAGAAATTAAATCAAGAACTCTTTTCGAATTTGCCATTGCAGCCCGAACGGTCAATCTTATTAAAATACACAATCGAGAGCTCAGATCAATGATATCTAGTTTTAATCCATTAATATTGCGCGCGATCCGGCTGTTAAGTCGAAATATAAAAACAGGATTTTTAATCAAATCATTATCTGCACTCCGCCTATATCAACTATCTGGTGCAGAGAATATTCATCCCCGGGCGGATCTCATAAATAAAGGTCTATTGGATTATTGCAATAAAAGACAAATTAAAATTATCCCATGGACGGTGAACACATCTCCGGCTAGAGCCCATATTCTCGCCCAACATATAGGCGAAATGATTTCAGATGAAAAGCGTCTGTTATCTATTGAGAATTAATGCTGATTACGCCACCCATATTGTTCGTACCAAACATGGTGGTGGCGCCAGTAATGGTTTGTATTTCTTCATAAGAAATGAAGCCCCTAGGCTTTGATGGCTTACGCTCAGTGCCATCGGGCGCGCATCCAGCAAGAATAAAGAGCCCAACAAGAAGAACTAGTTTTGTTTTCATAAAATATTTCGGAAGTTTATTATCAGAGTGTAATATAAAAACTGAAGATTAAGGAAAGGCTTTCAAATGAAGAATCTGGATGTAATTGCCCTCAAGGCAAAGCAGGAAACAGAAGACAAATATATATTATTGGATGTACGAGAGCCCCACGAGGTAACCTTTGCCAAGGTTGATCCCCACGTCCACATTCCCATGAGATCGATTCCAATTCGTTATAAAGAATTAGATAAAACAATACCCATTGTGGTCATGTGTCACAGTGGTGTGCGGTCTGCTCAAGTTTGCCATTTTTTAAAACCCCGGGGTTTTGATGTGACAAATCTGGAGGGGGGAATTGACGCCTGGTCACAACTAGTGGATCCGAGCGTACCAAGATATTAATAAGTTGTTTATTAATACTCTTAAAGTTGATTGAATTCAAAAAATTGTAAAGGTTTAAATAATGGTAAGAAATATTTTTTTAGTATTTTTAATGATGTCTTTTTCCTTTGCCTATGATGCTGAAAATCTAAATGGGGGGCGGCTAAACAACAATAAAGATTTTATGCCTAAAAGTCTTCGGGCAACTTTTAAGGTGAACACGTAAAAACTCGAACACGCACAACTTAAAAGAATTAATGTTTAAAACAGCGGGTGCCGGTGAAGATCATGGCGATGCCATATTCGTCGCAGGCGTCGATTACCTCTTGGTCTCGAATAGACCCACCGGGCTGGACCACCACTATAATTCCTGAATCTTTAATGGCGTCAATGCTGTCTCGAAACGGGAAAAACGCGTCGGAAGCCAATACACCGCCCCTTACATTTTCGCCACCTTTTCTCAGTGCCATGTGGACTGCATCTACACGGCTCACTTGTCCTGCGCCGAGCCCCACTGTGGTATTATCTTTGGCAATCAAAATACCGTTGGACTTGGCATGGCGGAGCACTTTCCATGTAAATAAAGCAGTTTCAATGTCAGCTTCCGAAGGTTTTACCTTTGTTACGGTGTTCATGTGGTCGTGTGTTAGGGTATAGTTATCAGCGTCTTGAACGAGAAGGCCACCGTCCACATTTCGGACTTCAAGTTTGGGCGTCCGTTTTCCGAATTTACCAATTTCCAATACGCGGAGATTTTTCTTCTTTTTGAATATTGCTAAAGCTTCCGGTTCAAAGTTTGGTGCCAACACAATTTCCACAAAGACGGATGTAATGACTTCCGCTACTTCCTTGGTGCAGGTACGATTGAAAGCAATAATGCCGCCGAATGCAGAAAGATAATCAGCATTAAAAGCGCGAGTGTACACATCCAAGAGATCGTCTCCGGTGGCTACACCGCACGGATTGGCGTGCTTCACCACAACACAGGCGGGATTGTGAAATTCCCGCACGCAAGCCAATGCGCCGTCGGCATCCATAATATTATTATAGGAAAGTTGCTTCCCTTGATGAATGGTCGCATTCAAAATATTTGGCTCTGTGTTGCCGGGTGTTTTATAGGACGCAGCGGACTGGTGGGGGTTTTCCCCATAACGCATGGTTGAATGTTTTTTCAAGGTGAGAGAAAAATCATCAGACAGATCATCATCTTTCAAATAGTTATGGATGATGGTGTCGTATTGTGCCGTGTGTCCAAATGCTTTTGCGGAAAGTTTTTGCCGGGTTTCGAATGAAATTTTGCCTGAATTCAATTCATCGGTGATTGTGGAATAATCTGACGGATCAACCGCCACACAAACCCACCCTACATTTTTTGCAGCAGAGCGGATCATAGTTGGTCCGCCGATATCCACATTCTCTAATGCCAATGCCAAGTCGCAATCTTCCTGAAAAATGGTATCGGAGAAGGGATAGAGATTGCAGACCACAAGATCGATCCACTGAATTTGATTTGCTTCAGCATCTTCACTATGTGCATCACGAAGTCCGAGAATACCACCTTCCACGAGCGGATTAATGGTCTTCACGCGACCGTCCATGATCTCCGGAAATTTGGTATAATCACTTACGTCTGTTACGGGAATATCCGCATCTCGCAGTGTTTTCGCCGTACCGCCGGTGGATAGAATTTCAACGCCATGGCTGTGTAAAGATTGGGCCAGCTCGATGATACCTGTCTTGTCAAAAACGGAAATGAGCGCACGGTTAATTTTTATGGATGTTTGGTTTATAGTCGGATTTTCAATCATAATAATTAAGTATTTAGACGTTCATGTGTTCACCCATTGGCACTTTGAATCAACTTGATTGATTCAACAAAGGCCAGACCTTCTAATTTCTGCACTTTTGTTTTCAGTGATTCCACTGTGTCATTCGGAGCCACTGCACATTTTTTCTGGATCAGGATCGGTCCACCGTCCACTTCATCCGTAACCAAATGGATGGTGCAGCCCGTTTCTGTCTCACCGTTTTTTAATACTTCTTCGTGGACGTTGGTGTCCATCCCGCCGGCATATTTTGGTAAAAGAGAAGGATGCACATTCAGAAGGCGGTCTCGCCATGTATTGCAAAATTCTGCTGACAAAATCCGCATAAACCCAATGAGCAGAACCAGTTCCACGCTACGTTCATTGAGTTCAGATGTCATTTCAGCATCAAACTCTTCCCTCGTTTTTCCTTTATGAGAAATGAACATCGCCGGCACATTGTGATTCTCCGCTCGCTCTAAAATGTAAGCGTTCTTCCGATTGGAGATTACCACCGAAACCTCAGCGTTTAAATTACCAGAAGTAATGGCATCAAGAATAGCTTGTAGATCGGTGCCGTTGGTTGAGCCCAATACACCCAGTTTCAACGTGTTGGTGTGTTCATGTTTTAATGTTGGTGTGTACATCCTAACGCTTCACGCGCAATTCATTCATGTGGTCGATACGTTTTTGCACAACTGCATCCGTTCCAATATCTGTTCGATGAAATAACGGCCCTTTTACGGAAGACACCTCTTTTTCTGCCATGGCTTCCGCTTCAGAAATGGAATCAGCCATTCCCACCACCGCTACGGTGCGGCTCCCCGCTTCTACCAATTGGCCATCTTGAATATCCACAGACGCATAAAACAATCCATTGGGATTTGAAATATAGGACACATCAATGGGTTCGCCTTTTATGGGACTGTCGGGATACCCTTCCGGTACGACATATTTACAAACAGTAGCCCTGTTGGCGAATTTAACATCTGTCTGATCCAAAGTACCATCGGCGATAGCATGACATAATTCGATAAAATCGGTTTCCAAAAGTGAAAGTACATTCATTGCTTCCGGATCGCCGAGGCGTGCATTGTATTCAATGAGATTCACCCCGTTGGCTGTTGCCATGAAACCACCGTAGAGCACACCTTTATAACCTTCGCCGAATTTATCTTTCAGCGCTTTGGCTGTAGCCAAATTGATTTCGTGTGCTTCAACAATATCAGAATCACGTAAGAATGGTAATGAATGATTCACATCAGAATATGTGCCCATCCCGCCGGTGTTGGGGCCAGTATCTCCTTCATAAGCCCGCTTATGATCTTGGACTGCAGGCATGTGTTTTAAGTTATCCCCATCGCAAAAACTCATCAGAGAAAACTCCTGCCCCACAAATTTTTCTTCAATAACAAACCCGCCACCACTATCCACCAACTCTTGGCAATAGGCCAGCGCTTCAGTATGAGAGTGTAGATGGTCGCCCCCCACCTTCACGCCCTTGCCACCCATAAGTCCATCATACTTTACCACATAGTTTTCGACAAGCTCATTTAAGAATTCAGCCACACCATCCATAGAACTGAATGTCTCATATTTCGGTCCGCCGGGAACGTCGTATTCTTTAAGCAGGTCTCGCGTAAATGCTTTGGATGTCTCCAGTTGTGCTAGATCTTTTTTGGGCCCGACCACCTTTACGCCCGCCTCCCACAAGGCATCGGCCACGCCGTTGGCTAATGGGTTTTCCGGTCCGATGATGGTCAGTGTTGTGGCAATCTCCTGGGCATAACTCACCACAAAATTGGGGTCGTTGATATTGCCAACAGTGAGCTCATCACAGATCTCTGCAATGCCCGGATTCATATTGGATGCGAGACAGTAAACTTCTTTTTCTTGGGGGGAGCGGTCTAACGCGCGGATGATGGCATGTTCACGCGCACCGGAGCCGATAACTAAAATTTTATTAATTCTTGTTAAGGTGTTCATGTGTTAAGGTGTTAAAGAAATAAGGCGAACACACACGCTTCAAAACCCTTGAACTAACTCCCATTCCGATCATTTAGACGCATGGTTTCCATTTCAAGAACTTTGGCTTCATCAATATCGCTGGCAACGTAATTGCCATCCAGGCAGGCCATACATGGGCGGTCAATATGATGATCACCTCTGCGTGTCACGGCCTCCACAAGATCGTTAATGGTTTGATAAAGCAAGGCATCCACTTCCATATATGCTTCAATTTCATTTTCTGTCATGTTGCCCGCAATAAGCTCTCCTTTGGTGGGCATGTCCACACCATAAAAGCAGGGGGATTTCACCGGTGGACAGGCTACGGCAAAGTAGACCTCCTTGGCCCCAAAATCTTTTAACATCCGAACAATCTCTCGGCTGGTGTTTCCCCGAACGATACTGTCATCCATGATCATAACCTTTTTGTCACGTATCTCCAGCTCTTGCGGCACCAATTTATATTTCACGGATTTCTTCCGCTCTGCCTGACCCGGCATAATGAAGGTCCGTCCGATGAATGTATTTTTATACAGGCCTTCGGAATATCGGATGCCTAACTCATGAGCAAAGGATAGGGCAGCAGTATTAGCCGTGCTTGGCGCGGGAATCACAATGTCCGGTGTTTTGTCCGGATGTTTTTCTTTCCAAGCATTTGCCAAGTTTTGTCCCATCCGCAATCGGGAGCGATAAACACTCACATCGTTTAGCGTAGCATCGGGACGAGCGAAATAGACATATTCAAAAATGCAGGGATTAAAATCTTTTTTCACCAAACGCTTACTGAGCACTTCGCCTTCTTCTGAAACATAAATGAGTTCTCCTGGAAGTACGGTGCCCTTCGGCTCATATCCCATTGCATAGAACATGGTATTTTCCGAAGCAAAAATATAATCTTTTCCACCATTTCCATTGAATCTTTCACCTTTCACTAATGGTCGAATTCCCTGGGGATCTCGGAATACCACGAGACCCTTGCCAATCACAAGACTGACCACCGAATAAGCTCCTTTTACATGTTTAAAAATCTTTGTTACAGCATTACACAAGAGATAGAAAAATTCTTCACTGGATTCAGGGGGATTGTTGGTGTGGAGTTGATCGGCAAAATAATGTAACAACACTTCTGAATCAGAGGTCGTGTTTAAATACCGGCTATCTTTTTTGGTTATGTCTTCCGCTAATTGATGATAGTTAGTAAGGTTTCCATTATGGGCAAGAGCAATTCCATAGGGAACGGAAGTCCAAAAAGGCTGAACTTCGCCATGGCTGAATCCACCGTGGGTGGGATACCGATTATGAGAAATACCGATATTTCCCGTGAGCAGTTTCATGTTATCCGTATTGAAAATTTCTTTGGCGAGCCCCGTGCCTTTTTCTTTATGCATGCGGTCATCGTAGGTCATAATTCCGGCAGCATCTTGCCCCCGATGCTGAAGATGGATGATGCTATCGTAGAGCTCCGCCGCGACAGGTTTATGGGAATATATACCAGCTATGCCACACATTAGATTAGATCCACCAATTTTGGTGCAATGCCCACATAAGATTCAGGTGAAAGCGAAAGTAGCGTTTGTTTATCGGCATCAGATATTTTTAACATAGCGACAAAATCTGCCATGGATGCCGCA